>NZ_MKRU01000015.1:10153-23992 GCF_001897985.1 Microbacterium sp. 69-7
GAGTGACCCCTATCCTTGAGGGTGTGACCTCCCCCGCCACCGCGTCCGCCTGGAGCACGCCCTTCGACGGCGACCTGACCGACGATCTCCGGCTCGCGCTGCGCCTTGCCGATGCGGCGGATGCCGTGACGATGGCGCGCTTCGATGCCGCCGATCTCGACGTCCAGGTGAAGGCCGACGCCTCCCACGTCACGGAAGCCGATCTCGCCACCGAGCGTGTGCTCCGCGAGCTGCTGTCGGCCGAGCGGGCCGGCGACGGCATCCTGGGCGAGGAGTACGGCACGTCGGGCGACGCGGCCCGGCAGTGGATCATCGACCCGATCGACGGCACGGCCAACTACCTCAAGGGCATCCCGATGTGGACGACCCTCATCGCCCTCGCCATCGACGGCGTGCCCCGCGTCGGGGTGGCCAGCCAGCCGGCCCTCGGGCGACGCTGGTGGGCGGCATCCGGCCAGGGCGCCTGGACCAACACTCCGGACGGCGGCGCGCGTCGCCTCGGTGTGTCGAACGTCGACGCGGTCGCCGAGGCCAGCGTGAGCTTCCAGTCGCTCGCGCAGTGGGACGAGGTCGGCCGCGCCGACGATCTGCTGCGCCTCAGCCGCGCAGTCTGGCGCGACCGCGGCTATGGCGACACCTGGCCGTACATGCTCCTCGCTGAGGGG
Source organism: Microbacterium sp. 69-7 (assembly GCF_001897985.1). Classification (NCBI taxonomy): domain Bacteria; kingdom Bacillati; phylum Actinomycetota; class Actinomycetes; order Micrococcales; family Microbacteriaceae; genus Microbacterium; species Microbacterium sp. 69-7. Next base: position 10,819 of record NZ_MKRU01000015.1, read on the forward strand.
CGACTCGAGTTCGTGGCGGAGTTCGGCGTCAAGGAGTACGACATCGCCGCTCTCGTGCCGATCGTCCACGAAGCCGGCGGCAGGTTCACCGACATCGACGGAGCCGACTCGCTGTCGTCGCGCTCGTCGCTCGCGACCAACGGACGTCTTCATCACGACTTCCTCTCCCTCCTCCGCGCTTCGCCCGCCATCTCCTGACCGATCGGACCCCCGCCGATGACACGTGCACGCTTCGCACCCCTCGCGCTGTCCACCGTCGCCCTCGCAACGGCTCTTCTGCTGAGCGGTTGCACGTCAGCCGCGCCCGCGGCCGACCCGACCCCCACCGGCAACGCCGTATCACCCACGCCGACCGAGGCGCTCCCCGGACCGACGCCGGACACCTCGCCGACGACGGGCGGCGCTGTGACCTGCGACAGCATGATCGTCTCCGACACCCTCGCCGAGTTCAAGAGCAAGGGATGGACAGCCAAGCAGACGCCCTTCACGTTCGAAACCCAGCCGCCGAGCGCACCGATCGACGGTGGACTGATCTGCACCTGGGCGAACTACTCGGTCGCATCGGGCAACCTCATCGAGTTCGGCTGGGCACCCATCAGCACCGCCGACGCCGAGACGGTGGCCGCACAGCTCGAGAAGGAGGGCTGGCGCCGTGAGCCGGCCGATTCGGGCTTCTACATCACGCAGGACCCGTCGCGCGTGATCACCGTGGATGACAAGGGATACGGCATGACGTACCAGTTCGGCGACGGCTGGGTCGCTGTATCGGACACGAAGCAGAACTTGCTGCTCATGCCGGTCACCGCCGGCTGACGCGCCGACCGCTCCTCGGGACCACCCTTCTCAGCGCGTCCACAACCGACGCTCACGAGACCCATCAGCCGACGTCAGTCGCGATTCACGCCCCATTGCCGCGCGCGCCGCGCACGGCCCGCAGTCTGGGTGATCGCCGCCCCTTCCCCTCCTACCTGATCGGTGCGGGCGAAGGCGGGCGACATCTCCCTCTCGACCTTGGATTCCGGCATCGGCGCGGCACTGGTGCTGGCCGGAGGCATCCTGCTCGCGCGCCGTCGCACGAAGCGCACGGCGGACTGACACCCGCAGACGGCGAAGGCCCCGGCATCCATGATCTGATGCCGGGGCCTTCGCCGGTGACAGTGGCGTCGTGGAGCTGGGGGGAATCGAACCCCCGTCCAACGCTGGGATACTGCGTCTTCTCCGGGCGCAGTCTGTGAAGACGTTCTGCTCGGCTCCGACCTTTGTCACAGACACCTAAGTCGACGAGCCCAGCCTGGGAAGAGTCCCGCGTGACGTCCAGGCGCCGTCACGCAGCAAGACCCCTAGATGACGCCAGGGTCCGTGGCGGGGTCACACACGGTCTGACGGACTATCGGGCTCGCTTAGGCAGCGAGGGCGAAGTCAGTGCGCTTGGATTCGGCACTTATAGGTTCGCAGAGATCGTTAACGAGATAACCCTGCATCCTCGGCCCGCTTCTCGCAGATTCACAGACGCTGTCGAAACCGATCAGCCCCGTGTGCGTCACGGCGAGGTGCCGTGCGGCGAGTGAGCCACTGTCACGCTGTGGAGTTGTCTCTCGGTTGCCGTCGGCACCCGAGCGTTACAGTTTACCCCATGAGCGAGGTCACGATCACCGTCCGCGGCGAGAGCCACGCCCGAGTGCTGCCCGAGCGCGCCGTCGCGCACGTGACGGCATCCGCCGACGGACCCGAGCGCGCCGCCGTCGTCTCGCGGGTCGCCGCACTGACGGAGCCGGTCCGCGCTCAGCTGTCGGCGCTCGCGTCCGGGGGAACGATCTCGGACTGGTCGAGTCAACGCATGTCGGTGTGGGCCGACCGGCCGTGGAACAACGAGGGCCGCCAGCTGGACCTCGTCCATCACGCGTCGGTGGAGCTGACCGCGACCTTCACCGACACGGTCGCCCTGTCGGACTGGGTCAATGAGATCGCCGGAACCGACGGGCTGCAGGTGGGAGCTGTGGAGTGGCAGCTCACGCCCGAGACGCGCGCGTGTGTCGAGCGCGACGTCGCCACGGACGCCGTCGCCGTCGCGGTCGAGCGGGCCTCCGCCTATGCCGCGGCGATCGGACGACACGAGGTCGTGCCGGTCGAGATCGCCGACCTGGGGCTGCTGAGCGCGGCATCCTCCCCCGGTCCCGCGCCGCGGGTGATGGCGAAGGTCGCCGGCATGGCCGAGTTCGATCGGGCCGCCGCCGTCGAGTTCCGGCCCGACGAGATCGTCGTGTCGGCGGGAGTCGAGGCCCGCTTCATCGCACGCTAGGTCTCGTCAGTCCGCACTGCCTGCGGCGCACGGCATCCCTCCGACTCCGCAGAACGACACCTCCTCCGCGTCCGGTCACGCTGTCGGCTGCGGAGTTCGTCACATTCTGCGGGGATCGTGCGTTCTACTCGCCGCGGAGGTTGCGGCTGCGCATCGCCCGCTCGGCCTCGCGCTTGTCTTCGCGCTCGCGGATCGTCTGCCGCTTCTCGTACTCGCGCTTGCCCTTGGCGATCGCGATCTCGACCTTCGCACGCCCGTCGGAGAAGTAGAGCTTCAACGGAACCAACGTGTACCCGCCGGCGCTGACGGCGTGCGACAGCTTGACGATCTCGTCCTTGTGCAGCAGCAGCTTGCGTGTGCGCTTGGAGGCGTGATTGGTCCAGTGCCCCTGCGAGTACTCCGGGATGTGCACGGCATCGAGGTAGGCCTGGCCCCCGTCGATGTAGGCGTATCCGTCCGACAGGTTGGCCCGGCCCTGACGCAAAGACTTCACCTCGGTACCCGTGAGCACGAGGCCCGCTTCGTACGTCTTCTCGATGGTGTAGTCGTGGTGCGCGCGACGGTTGGTCGCGACGACCTTCTCCCCGCGTTCCCTGGGCATGGTAGATCCTCTGTGGTGGATGGCGTTGTTCCGCCGACGAACGACGGGATGCCGCGGACACGGCAGCCCGTCAGTCTATCTCACGCCCGCAGCCACCGGCGGATCGCGAAGCTCGCCGACAACGCCGCCAGCACCAGGCCGATGACGATGATGACCGGGATGACGATGGCGGCATCGCCCATGTCGATCCAGTCGGTGATGAAGCTCACGCGGCCCTTCAGGTACTCCCCCACACCGAAGTGCACGCCCACGACGATGGCGGCGCCCGCCATGAGCGATCCGATGAACGCGGCGAAGACGCCTTCGAGCACGAACGGCGTCTGGATGAAGCGGTTCGAGGCGCCGACCAGTCGCATGATGCCCACCTCCCGCCGTCGCGCGTACGCGGACAGCCGGATGGTGGTCGCGATCAAGAGCACGGCCGCGATCAGCATCAGCACGGCGATTCCGACGGCGATGTAGGTGGCGATCGTGAGGGCGGAGAACAGCGGCTCGAGATACTGCAGCTGGTTCTTCACCTCCTCCACACCGGCCATCCCGTTGAACGCCTCGGTGATGACGTCGGCCTTCTCGGGATCGATGAGCCCGACGAAGTAGGTGTCACCCAGCTGCGCCGGCGTCACATAGTCCTTGTACTCGTCGCCGTAGAGCTTCAGCAGGTTCTGGTACGCCTCATCGGACGACTCGAACCGCACATCCCGAACGACTCCGCCCAGCGCGGAGCTCGACAGCCGCTGCGAGACCTGATCGATCTGCTCCTGCGTCGCGGCGCCGTCGGCACACGTCGTGGCCGTGGAATCCTCGCGGCACATGATCACCGAGACCTGCGCACGCTCGGACCAGTAGTCGCGCATCTTGCCGATCTGCATCTGCATCAGCATCGCGGCACCGACGAACGTCAGCGAGACGAACGTCACGAGCACGACGGAGATCACCATCGACGCGTTGCGACGCAGCCCGGTGAGCGCCTCGCCGAGAATCAGCTGCATCCTCATGAGGTGGGTCCCACTTCGTCGTTCTCGTCGGCTTCGCGGCCGCGGCGGTCGGCGACCCCGAGTTTGCCGAGGTCGATGTCACCCACGCCCAGCTCGCCGAGGTCGACCTCGGGGGCGGCGATGGTGATCGGACGCGTGAGCGGCACCGGCTCCGTCGTCGCCGGCAGCGGCGCGGGGCGCTGCATGGCCGGTCGCGGCGACGCGTCCGGCGACCGGTCGGCAGGCGTCGTGGCTGCAGGCGCGGGAGCGGCCGGGCGTGTGAGGGGCGGGGATGCCACGGCATCCGGCGCCGTCGAAGCGTCCGGCGGGGCGGGGACGGGCTCGACGGGAGCTTCCGCGATCTCGCGCTGCAGTTCGAGCACCGCGGTCAGCGCGGCCGTTGCTGCCGCGCCGCGTTCCATCTGCGGTTGCAGCGAGGGCGGCGATGACGTGTCGCCGTAGCCGCCGTGGCGGTCGTCGCGCACCATCACACCGCCGCGTAGCTCGATGACGCGGCGCTTCATCTGATCGACGAAGCCGGCCTCGTGGGTGGCCATGACCACCGTCGTGCCGCCGGCGTTGATGCGGGCGAGCAGCTGCATGATGTCGATGGAGGTCGCCGGGTCGAGGTTTCCGGTGGGCTCGTCGGCGAGCAGGATCTGCGGCCGGTTGACGATCGCCCGCGCGATCGCGACGCGCTGCTGCTCGCCACCCGACAGCTCGTGCGGCAGGCGCTTCTGCTTTCCGTCCAAGCCGACGAGAGCGAGCGCTTCGGGCACGGCCTGCTGGATGAAGGCGCGGGATGCGCCGATGACCTGCAGCGTGAAGGCGACGTTCTGGAACACCGTCTTGTTGGGCAGCAGACGGAAGTCCTGGAAGACCGACCCGATGTGCCGACGGAAGTACGGAACCTTGCGTGACGAGAGGGTCTTGAGGTCGCGACCGAGCACGACGACGCGGCCCTCGCTCGGGCCGTCCTCCCGCAGGATCAGGCGCAGACAGGAGGACTTTCCCGAGCCGGACGCGCCCACGAGGAAGACGAACTCCCCGCGCTGCACCTCGAAGTCGACGTCGCTCAGCGCCGGCTTGCTGGTCCCTCGGTATTTCTTGGTGACGTGCTCGAACCGGATCATGACTCGACGAGCCTACGTCGCCGCTCTTCGGATGCCGGGTGCGACACTCGCCGCGTGTCGACTGCCCACCCGATAGCGTGGCCGTGTGCGCATGCTCGATCGCCGGCATCGGCGAGAGCGCGCACGTCATCGTGCTGCACCCACGCGGCACGAGCCGAACCGGCGGCCTGTCACGCGGATGGTGGACGGATGCCGACGACGTCGTCGCTCTGCTCGACGCGCTTCACGTTCCCTCGGTCTCCGTGCTCGCTCATTCGGCCGGCACGCGGCTCGCGCTGGCGACCGCGACGCGCTACCCGGGCCGCGTCGCGTCCCTGGCGCTGATCACTCCGCCGGCGACCTGGCTCTCCGGATCGCCATCCGACGCGGCGACCATCGGCGCCGCCCGCACCGAGCCCGAGGTCGTTTCCGCGCTCGCCGCGCTGGGCGAGGACACCGCGACCACCGACGCCGGCTTCGCCGAGCAGTTCCAGCGGCATCCGCGTGGTTCCAAGACATTCCGGCCGATGCGGCCGAGCGCATCCGCTCGGCGTCTCTTCCACCCACGACGATCATCGCCGGCGACGCCGACCTGCTCACCGGCGTTCGACCGGTTGCCGACTACGCCGCAGCACTCGGAGCCGACCTCGTCTGGCTCGCCGCCTGCGGGCACTACCCCTGGGTCGAACAGCCCACCGCGTTCCGCGACGCCATCACGACATGGCTGGGCCGCGACTGATCAGTCGTCGTCGTCCTTGCGCTTGCGCCAGCGGATGCCGGCGGCGATGAGGCCGTCGAGGTCGCCATCGAAGACGACGGCGGGGTTGCCGACCTCGTAACCGGTGCGGAGATCCTTGACGAGCTGCTGGCCGTAGAGGAAGTAGGAACGCATCTGGTCGCCCCAGCTGGCCGTGATGGTACCGGCGAGCTCCTTCTTCTTCGCGGCCTCCTCTTCGCGCTTGAGCAGCAGCAGACGCGTCTGGAGCACGCGCATGGCCGCAGCGCGGTTCTGGATCTGGCTCTTCTCGTTCTGCATCGAGACGACGAGGCCTGTCGGCAGGTGGGTGATGCGCACCGCGGAGTCGGTCGTGTTCACCGACTGACCGCCCGGGCCCGACGAGCGGAACACGTCGACGCGGATGTCACTTTCGGGAACCTCGACCTCGACGGCCTCTTCGAGCGCGGGGATGACCTCGACCGCGGCGAACGACGTCTGGCGCTTGTCCGCGCCGCCGAACGGGCTGATGCGCGCCAGTCGGTGCGTGCCGGCCTCGACCGACAGGGTGCCGTACGCGTAGGGGGCGTCGACCTCGAACGTGGCGGACTTGATGCCCGCGCCCTCCGCGTAGGAGGTGTCCATGACCTTCACGGAGTACTTGTGCCGTTCCGCCCAACGCAGGTACATGCGCAGGAGCATCTCGGCGAAGTCGGTGGCGTCGTCGCCGCCCGCGCCGGAACGGATCGTGACGACCGCGGGGCGGTCGTCGTACTCGCCGTCCAGCAGCGTCTGCACCTCGAGCTGGCCGATGACGTCCTGCAGCGCGGCGATCTCGCGGCGCGCCTCGGCCGCGGTGTCTTCGTCGTCCATCTCGTGCGCCAGCTCGACGAGCACATCGAGGTCGTCGAGGCGCTGCTCGACGTCGGTGACGCGCTTGAGGTCGGCCTGACGATGGCTGAGTGCGCTCGTGACCTTCTGCGCCTTCTCGACGTCGTCCCAGAGGTCGGGGGCACCGGCTTCGTCGGACAGGCGCGCGATCTCCGCACGCAGTCCCTCGACGTCGACCACCGCCTGGATGTCGGAGAAGGTGGAACGCAGGGCCTGGATGTCGGCGGAAGGATCGAAATCAAGCATGACACTCCAGACTAACGTGGATCGGGTGAGCTCCCGCATGCCAGATCCCGCGTCCGCGCCCGGCATGGGACCGATGCTCTGGCGTCTTGCGCCCATGATCTATGGTCCGACCGTGCTCTTCGCCCTCGGCGAGGGCGCGGTGGTTCCGCTCCTCCCGGTGATCGCGGCGCAGTTGGGTGCCGACGTTCCGACCGCAGCACTCGTGGCCTCGGCACTCGTCGTCGGACAGCTCTGCGGCAACATCCCGGCGGGCTGGGCCGTGAGCCGCATCGGCGAGCGGATGACGATGATCGTCGGCGGGGTCCTCGCACTCGGCGGCGTCGCCGGGATGCTGTTCGCACCGAGCCTGCCGGTGCTGGCGGCCGCGGTGTTCCTCATCGGATTCTGCGCGGCCGCGTTCGGTCTGGCACGGCACTCGTTCATGACGACGCGGGTGCCGATCGCTTACCGGGCGCGGGCGCTGTCGCTGCTGGGCGGCACGTTCCGCCTCGGCATGTTCGTCGGGCCCTTCCTCGCCGCCGCCCTCATCGCGATCTTCGGCGATGAGAACTCGACGGTCTGGTTCTTCGGCGCGTGCCTGCTCGCCACGATCGCACTGCTCGTGTTCGGCCCCGACCCGGAGGATGCCGTGCCGGTCCCCCGCGTCAGGCGTTCGTCCGGCGACTCGAGGCTCGCCGAAGACACCGGTGAGCCTGTCACCGGGTCGATCCCCGTGCCCGAACGCGTGGGCGTCTTCCGCACGATGTGGCGCTTCCGCGGCGTGCTGTCGCGGTTGGGGCTCGCGGCGGCATCCCTCTCGGCGGTGCGGTCGGCGCGTCAGGTGGTGCTGCCGCTGTGGGGCGTGTCGATCGGGCTCGACGCGCAGACGATCGCGCTCGTCGTCGGCATCTCCGGCGCGATCGACTTCGCCCACTTCTACGCGAGCGGCCAGGTGATGGACCGTTTCGGCCGCCTCTGGGCTGCGCTTCCCGCGATGGTGCTGATGGGGTCGGGTTTCCTCGCGCTCGCGTTCACGCACGACCTGTCGCAGGCGGCGATGTGGTTCGCGCTGTTCGCGGCGGTTCTGGGCGTGGGCAATGGTCTTTCCAGCGGCATCCTGCTCACGCTCGGCGCCGACGTCGCGCCGCAGGACGACCCGGCGGCCTTCCTCGGGTCGTGGCGGACGCTGACGGATGCCGGGGGTGCGATCGCTCCCCTGCTCGTCTCTGCCGTCGCCGCGGTGGTCTCCCTCTCGGTCGCCACCGGCGTCATCGGCGTGATCGGCCTCGCGGGGGCGGCCGGGTTCATCCGCTGGGTGCCGAGGTTCGTGCCGCGCACGCGGTGAGTGCGCGGCGATCACGCCTGCGGCAGGATGACGGGATGAGCCGGTACACCCGCCCGTCGATCGCACCGCAGGTGTTCGTCGACGCCGACGGGCAGGTCATCGATTACGGAAGGTACCACGGGCCGTCAGGGTGCGTCCGCGCGAGCCGGACTGCGCTGGGCTGACGTTCGCGTTCACGGCTTTCCCGGGTCTGCTCCTGCACGCGGGCTTGCGGCATGACTTCCCCTTCCCGCTGTGCGGGTGCGACGCCTGCGACACCTCATGGCAGCCCGAGGCCGACGAGCTCGAGGAGCATGTCTTCGCCGTCGTCAGCGGCACGTACAGCGAGAGCGTCGAGCGGCGCGACGCAGAAGCGGCGGCGTGGTACCAGGTGCGATACCCGACCGGCTCGTCGGGAGGCTTCTCGAACGCGATCCCCGTGCCTGCGGAACGCCGTGCGGCGGCGGAGCCCATTTCGCGGCGGCTGCCGTCCGGGTAGCGGGCATGGCCACGGCGTGCAGGGGCAGAGTAGCTCTCATCGCAACGCGGTACGGCTGGTCGCGGTGGACTCCAGCGGCCAGCCGTCCGGGACGAACAGCGTCAGCACGGGCGGCCGCCAGGTCGTCGCGACCGTGACGCGTGCCGAGACGCCATCAGGGGTGGATGCCGCGACGAGCTCGGCCGTCTGAGTGGCCGCGAGCAGTTCCTCGGCCTGATCGTAGACGCCGGCATCCGTCAGCCGTGCAGCCGGACCGGAGGCGTCGACGGTGAGGGTGAAGCCGTCCGCTCCGGCGAGGGCAGCCGCGTCGGCGGCGGCATCCAGGCGCTTCTGCGTGAGGTAGAGACTCGTCGCGTCGACGCACACGAGCACCAGCACGACCGCGATGACGAAGTAACCGAGCGCCAGGATCAGCACGCTGCCGTCTTCATCGTCTCGAAGGCGCGACGCGAGGGCCCTCACGGCTCGACCCAATAGCGGGAGACCTTCTGCACCCCGGTCGCGGTGACCGGCACGCGCGTCGCCTGGTCGAGACCCAGCACCGGCGGGACCAGCGGCAACGGCACCTCTGCCGTCACCGTGACCGAGAGCATCGCGCCGGCCGCGGGGCACGGCCCGGGCGTGGCGCACTGCACCTGAACGTCGAGAGTCGAGCGGTCGATGCCGTATTCGGCGGCGATGGCATCGACGACCCGCTGAGTGCGGGCATCGGCTGTCGCTCGGTCGGATGACGAGGCGATCGTGCGGGCGAGCTGCCGTGCAGCTGTTTCGGCTCCCAGCGCCTGGGATTGGATGCTGCCGAGCGCGACGATGAGGTAGACGAGGGGCACGAGCAGGATGAGCCCGACGGTGACGAACTCCAGGGATGCCGAGCCGCTGTCGTCTCCGAGCGTCGCACCCCGGATCGCTCGCGGTGCGTCAGTCGAAACTCTCACGCGGGGCACGGGCGCTCACCTCCATCCCGGAGGGCACTCCGAGCAGTCCCACCAGTGGGAGCGTCGCCACCACGCGGACCTCCACCTCCGGTCCGCGCGCCGTGTCGGTGTCCGCTGCGCTCACCCGAGCGCCGATGCCGTCACCCACGGCCGTCGCGATCAGCTGTGCAGTGCGGGCGGCGCCGGCTTCGGCATCCGTGTCGGCGAGAGCGCCGAAGTAGGCGCCCTCCACCGCCGCATCGTGGACGACGTTGCGGATGTACACGGCGAGCGCCAGCTGCAGCACGCCGAGGGTCAAGAGAGTGAGAAGCGTTCCGACGAGCACGAACTCGACGGTGCTCGAGCCGCGCTGATCGTGGCGGAGGCTCTCCACGCCGATTCCCGGAGTCAGAGTCCCGAGACGCGGCTCAGCGCCTGCTCGAACAGCGCAGCCAACGCGGGGCCGGCGAGAGTCCAGATCGCGACGACGAGTCCGGCGGTCATCAATGTGACGAGCACCCAGCCCGGAACGTCACCCGTCTCATCGTCGACGAACTCGCGCAGTGCGGATCGGTGTGAACTGTCCATGCGTCGAGTCTGATCGGATGAGATTTCGCACGCGGGAGTTATCCACAGCAGTGGGAACGAGACGCGAGGTATCGCGCTACGCGACGACGACCGGCGCGGCTCAGCCTGTCAGCCGACACCGAGGCGCAGCATGACGATGCCGGGGAAGATCGCGAAGAGAACCGACAGGGGCAGAATCAAGAACACGAGCGGCAGAAGCATCAAGATCTCCTTGCGCCCGGCCAGCTCCAGCAGCCCCCGCTTGGCGTCCTCTCGCGCGTCGACGGCCTGCTCCTGCAGAACATGCGCGAGGGGCGCTCCACGGTCCATCGCCGCCACCAGATGCTCGATTGCTCGCGCGAGTGCCGGCACGTCGAGGTTCTTCGACACCGAGAGCAGCGCATCCGGCAGGCTCGAGCCGGTGCCGCTCGCCAGCACGGCCGCGCGGAGCTCACCGGTCAGAACGCCGGAGCCGACCTCGCCCACGCGACGCAGCGCGTCACGCAAACCTTCCCCGGCAGCCAGGCACAGCGAAAGGAACTCCAGCACGGTCGGAAGCTCCTCCTCGACGCGCGCGATCCGCTGGCGCGCCGCTCTCGTCAGGCGGTAGTCGCAGCCGAGAACTCCGGCCGCGGCGAACAGCGGAGGCAGCACGGCGAGCGTCGGCCCGCCACGCCCGAGAAGGGTCAGTGCGACGACGAGAAGTCCACCCGCTCCGAGCCCACCCACAGCCCATCCGAGCTGCCTGGCACGAAAGGTCACGACATCCTGACGCCACCCCGCCTGACGCAGGCGACGCGCGACACTTCCTCCTCCTCCGAGTGCCACCCAGGAGGAGGCCAGGCGGTCCCGCAGAAGCCGCCACGACGACGTCACCGCCGCGGGCGGGAGCGGAGTGATGCCGAGCGGATCGGCGATGTCGCGCAGATACGGCGCGACACGACGCGAGAGCGAGGGCGCCGCCCACCGCGGGAGTCGTCCGACGACCAACAGCAATCCCGTGCCGAGCGCGACACCGAGGACAACGGCGGATGCAGCGAGGCTCAGAACGCTCATGCGAACCACCGCCGCGGTTCCGGCAAGCGGCCGATGCGAATCGTGAGTCGGTACGCGCCGACTGAGACGACCGCACCGACGAGAATCACCGCGACGCCGGCAGGGCTCGCGTAAGCGCTGGCCCCCTCGGGGCGAAGTGCCAGCAGGCCGAGAACGATCCACGGCGCCACGACCCCGACGATCGCCGCTCCGCGCACCCAGGACTGTCTCGCCCCCACCTCGGCGCGGAGGGTGGCGTCGGCCCGCACGGATGCCGAGAGCGCACGAAGCACGGCGGTCAGCTCGGTTCCGCCGACCTGCCGCGCCATCCGGAGAGTCTCGATGATGCGGTCGGCCACCGGATCGGCGAGGGCTGCCTTGAGGCGGAGTGCGCTGGAGTCGAAGTGTCCCGATGCGGCCATGTCGACGCGGAACCGGTCGAACGCAGGTCGCAGCGGAGGGGGTCCGCTCGTGGCGAGAGCGGCCACGGCATCCGGCAGCGACATGCCGGCCCGGGCGGACGAGATCAGGAGGTCGCACACGTCCGACCACAGCGCGCGGCGTGACCGCCGAAGCCGCCGCGCACGCCCGCGGAGCCAAGTGAAGGGCGCTGCCGCTCCAGCCGCCGCCGCGACCAGCGCGACGGCGCCGAGTCCGGTCGCCAACCAACTGATGGCGCAGAACAACGCAGACAGGACAGCCGCGATGAGCACCGGGCGCATCGTGGAGGCGTGGGCGAAGCCCGCCTCATCGAGCATGCGCGATACACGACCGTCCCGCTGCGGTGCCTCGCGGCGCTCGTTCGCCGGCCACAGCCAGGGCGACAAGACGAGGAGGATGCCGGCAGCGAGCACCGCGCCCCAGACGACCGTCATGAGCGGCCCCGTCGAAAGACGACGCGGGTGTCGATGGCATCGTCGTGAATGCGACCGGTCGTCTCGATGACCTCCTCGACGAATCGCTCACCGCCGGTGCCGCGCCGACAGTGCACGACAAGGTGGACGCCGGTCGCGATAGCAGGTTGGACGAACGCGGCGTCGATGTTGCGGCCCGCAAGCAACGGCAGGGTGGCCAGGCGCGACAGGGCATCGTCGGCGCTGTTCGCGTGGATCGTCGCCGCGCCCGGCACGCCGGTATGCAAAGCGAGAAGGAGATCGAGTGCCTCCGCGTCACGGACCTCCCCGACGATCAGGCGATCGGGGCGCATGCGCAGTGCCTCCTTCACGAGGCGACGCAGGCTCACCGCGCCCGTCCCCTCCAGACTCGGCTGGCGCCCCTGCAGGGCGACGATGTCGGGAGCCGTGACCGCCAGTTCGAAGGTCTCCTCGACCGTGATGATTCGCTGCTCGGGGCGACACCCGCCGACAAGCGCCGCCAGCATCGTCGTCTTGCCCGCATGTGTGGCTCCGGACACCAGGACGTTTCGCCCCTCCACCATGGCGTCGCGCAGCATGTCAGCGACGTGCGCGGGCAGCGATCCTGCGCCGACGAGGTCGTCCAGACTCCGCCGCGCGGGAAGGAACTTGCGGATGTTGACGGCGAGGTGCGAGCGCGTGATGTCGGGGATGACGACGTGAAGTCGGCTTCCGTCCGGAAGTGACGCGTCGACGAACGGCTGGCTGAGATCTACCCGTCGTCCGGTGGCGTGCAGCATCTTCTCGACGAGATCGCGCACCGCCTCGTCGCTGAGGCGCATCGGGACGCGCTCGCTGCGCCCCGCGCGCGCCGCGAAGACCGCACCGGGACCGTTGATCCAGATCTCCTCGACCTCCGGGTCGTCCAACAGCGGTTGCAACGGTCCGTAGCCCGTCACCCGCGCAAGCACGTCGCGGACGGCGGCGCCCTCGTCGTCGACGAACTCGAGCCCACGGGCGAGGGCATAGTCGTTGTGACGGCGAACCTCCGCTACGGCCGCCTGGTGGGCGCAATCGGGGTGGCGGAGCGGATCGGCCTGTTCCTCACGAAGCCGGTCGCGCACACGTTCCGCGATCGCCTGCACAACACTCGCCGACGCCCCC
>NZ_MKRU01000016.1:0-17115 GCF_001897985.1 Microbacterium sp. 69-7
CAAGACGACCACGTGGATCTTGAAACTCCGGTCAGGGATGCGATCGTCCTCTCGCTTCCATTCCAGCCGGTGTGCCAGCCGGACTGCCCGGGGCTCGACCCCATCACGGGTGAGAGGCTGGCCGCAGGAACCGTGCCGGAGATCCCGATCGACGAGCGCTGGGCCGCGCTGAAGGCCCTCACCCCAGACCCTGACGACGAGGCCTCGAGCCGCGTCGCCACCGATACAGAGAAGAGCTAGCCATGGCAGGTAACCCCCCGAAGCGGAAGGTCTCCCGCTCCAACACTCGTTCGCGTCGCGCACAGTGGAAGGCCGAGGCGCCCACGCTCGTCAAGACCGTCGAGAACGGCAAGGTCGTCTACAGCCGTCCCCACCAGGCGAAGGTCGTCACCGACTCGCAGGGTACCGAGCTGTTCCTCGAATACAAGGGCCGCAAGGTCGCAGACATCTGATCGCGGCGGCCATCTGATGGCGGATGCCGTGATCGAGCACCGTGTGCTCTCCGACAAGCTCGGGGTCGATATCGACCCCGAGCTTCTGTCGGTTGCGCTGACGCACCGCTCGTTCGCCTACGAGAACGGCGGGATCCCGCACAACGAGAGACTGGAGTTCCTCGGGGACTCGATCCTCGGTCAAGCGGTGACGGTGCACCTGTTCTTGACGCACCCTGAACTGGAGGAGGGTGCCCTGGCCAAGCGCCGGGCGAGCGTGGTCTCCACCGTCGCTCTCGCCGAGGTCGCCCGCGGTATCGACCTGGGCGCGCACCTGCGTCTCGGACGCGGTGAGGATCAGACCGGTGGGCGCGACAAGGACTCGATCCTCGCCGACACGATGGAAGCGGTCATCGGCGCCACATTCCTCTCCTCCGGGCCGGAAGCGGCCACGGCACTCGTGCTGCGCCTCGTCGAGCCGCTGATGGCGGACCCCGACCGCTACGGCGCCGCGATGGATCCGAAGACGAGCCTCCAGGAGCTCGCAGCGCGGCTCACCCTCGCGCCGCCGTCGTACGTGATCACCGCCGAAGGCCCTGATCACGATCGCGTGTTCACCGCGACGGTGAGCGTCGGCGAGGCGTCTGCGGCGGGCGTCGGGTCCAGCAAGAAGCAGGCGGAGATGGCGGCGGCGCTGACGCTCTGGCGCCTTCTCAGCGATCGTGCCTGAGCTTCCCGAAGTCGAAGTCGTCCGCGCTGGACTCGCCCCGGCGCTTGCCGGCGCCCGCATCGTCGGGGTCGATGCGGGGGACCCGCGAGCGCTGACGCGCCACGACGGCGACGCCGTCTCGTTCGAACGCGAGCTGGTGGGTCGACGGGTGACGAGTGTGGCGCGGCGCGGGAAGTTCCTGTGGATGCCGTTGGCTCCGGCATCCGCTACGGCCCGTCGTGCGATCATCGCCCACCTCGGGATGAGCGGTCAGATGCTGCTGCGTGCTCCGGGCGCGCCTGCGGAGCGTCACGAACGCGTGCGCATCGATATCGATCACCCTGAGCACGGAGAGCTCGCCGTGGTTTTCTCGGACCAGCGGACCTTCGGATCCCTCGCGATCGACGAACTGGTGCCCACCGCCGACGGCCATGCCGGCGGGTGGGGGAGCGCCGAGGCGCTCGTCCCCTCGCAAGTCGCCCACATCGGGCGAGACCCGCTCGATGACGCCTTCGATGACGCCGCCGTCCGGGATCGCGTGCGGGCGAAGCGTTCCGCGATCAAACGCGTGCTTCTCGATCAGACCGTGCTCAGCGGCGTCGGGAACATCTACGCGGATGAGGCGCTGTGGGCTGCGCGGATCCACCCCGAGTCGGCCGCCGCTGCCCTCAACGAGCGCGACGTGACCCGCCTGTTCGCCGAGGTGCGGGCCGTGCTGCTGAAGGCCCTGGCCGAAGGCGGAACCAGCTTCGACGCGCAGTATGTGAATGTCAACGGTCAGGCCGGCTACTTCGCTCATTCGCTCAACGTCTACGGCAGGGACGGCTTGCCCTGCCCGCGATGCGGACGTCCCATCGTGCGCGCATCGTTCATGAACCGGTCCAGCCACTACTGTCCACGCTGCCAGCGGCTTAGCTGAGACGCTTCTGCCACTCGCCGGCACAGGACACCGGCGTGAACCCGATGGCCTCGTTGATGACGAGCATTGGTTCATTCTCCTCGGCGTTGTAGGTCTCGACGTGCGTCACCTGCGGAAAGAGCTCGCGCAGGCGCGCGAGGGTCGCGCACTTGACCCACGTGCCCAGCCGGCGACCGCGATGTTCCGCGCGTACGAGGGTGTCGTTCTGGTGCGCGATCGTCGGATCGGCCGGTGAGACGTTCAGCTCGTTCAGCGCGACGGGCACTCCTGACGGCTCATGCCGCACCGCCCCGATCAGGCGCCGCACACCGCCGACGGCGTCGTGTGCCTCGATGCGTGCGATGCGCGCGGCATCCCACTCGCCGTCTTCGACGTCGACGTTGCCCGAGGGGGCGTCGGTGGCCATTCGCGACTTGAGGTCGGCCAACGCGGGCGCAAGAGCTGCGGGCGTGGGCGAGAGCCAGAACAGGTAGCGATAGTCGTCGCCGGCGTGGGTGCGCGCACGCGCGCAGAGCGCATCCGTGTGAAGGGCAGTGGACCTGAGGTCGAGGGTGCTCTGACGATAGACCTGCTCCAACCGGAACCCCCGTCTCCGTGCGAACATCGCCGTCGCATCGCGGGGCACGGATCCGAATCCGGTCGATGCCCGCAGGCCCGCACCGCCGGAATGCCTGTGTTCGGTCCAGGACTGCAGCACCGAGCGGCCCAACTCGGCTGCGATGGTCTCGGCCTCGCGCAGCAGACGCGTGCCGATGCCCTGACGGCGGTGTTGTGCGTGCACACGTACCATCACGCCCGCGGTCCGAGACTGCGCATCGGGAAGATGGTCGACGCTCGCCGTACCGAGGATGAGGCCGTTGCGCTCCGCGAGACGTCCGATCACCGGGCGATCCGACTGATCCTGCCACGCGGCCAGAACCTGAGGGAGCGTCAGGTCATAGGCGCTCGAGCCATGCACGTGAGCGGCGTGCGCATTGCGCAATTGCCGCACCGCCTCGAGGTCCACGATCTCCGGCGCATCGATCGAGTGCGGTACCCGGATGGAGCGGACGGTGACATCGATCACGTCAGCACCTTCTTCCATGCCCCGTTGTAGGCGACGGGCACGAAGCCGATTCTCTCGTTGATGTCGAGCATCGGCCGGTTCTCCTCCGCGTTGTAGGTGATGACCTTCGGCGACTGCGGGGCGACGTCGCGGCGCCACGTCTGCAGGCCCGCGCACTTGACGAGCTGTCCGAGCCGATGGCCTCGGTGCTCGCGAAGCACCAGGGTGTCCTCCTGGTGACTCGGACCGGTCGCATCGGTGCCGAGGACGAGCTCGTTGAACGCCACCAGGTGACCGCTGTCGATATGCTGGGCCGCCGTGACGAGTTTGGTGCGGCCGGACTCGACGTACTTGGCGTCGTGGCGAGCGACCCGCTCGGCATCCCAGTTCTCCTCGTCGAAGTCGAGATCGGCGCTCGGTGCGTCCGTCGACATGCGGGATTTCATCCAGGCGTACGCCTCGACATGCGCCGCCGGCGTCACGCCCTGCCATTGGACGACGCGGTATCCGCCCGATGCCGTCACGGCCTCGGTGAGCAGGCGCTCGATGTTCGTGTCGGCGCCCGCGAGGATCAGCTCGCTCTGACGCTCAATCTGTTCCAGGGTGTAGCCGTGGCGCAGGTAGAAGCGCGCCGCATGGTCGCGCGGAATCGTTCCGTAGCCGGTGGGTGCACTCAACCGCTCGCCGTGGGCATCCGGATGCTGCGCCCACGACTGCAGGATCGTGCGATCGTGTTCGCGTGCGGTCTGCTCGATCAGGGCGTAGCCGGCCGATCCGATGCCGCGCCCGTGGTGCGAGCGGAGCAGTTCGACAAGCCAGAAGGCGGTGCGAGATCCGTCTTCCAGCGGCAGATCGACGCCGACGCGACCGACGAACTCGCCGTCGACGATCACCGCCCACGCATGACGGATCTCGTTCGGATCCGGCTGGTAATGCGGCAGCAGTTCTTCCGGCGTCATCGCGTCGTCGTCGTTGCCGGCGATCTCGCGATAGACGAGGTTGCGTACGCGGGTGAACTCGCGGAAGTCGGCGGCGTCGCCGGCATCCATGGAGGCAGGGATCGTGAGGGGGCGGAACTGGGGTCCGGGAATCGTGGTGGTCATGAGATGTCCTTGAGATGGGGCCGGGGCGTCGCGGTCGGACGCCCCGGCCCGGGGCGGATCAGAGGTACGGAAGGATCTGTCGGCGACGCTGCCACTCGAGCTCGCGCTGCTCGCGCTCGCGCTCGGCGAGACGGATGCGGCGGCGTTCGGGGTCGTTGGCGTGCAGGACCGACGCGATGAAGGTATGCATCGTGGTGCTTTCGGTGGGTGCGCGCGGATGCGCGGCGGGCAGAGTGAGAGGCCGGGCTGCGGCGGGGGCACACGCAACGAGAAGACGTGGGTGCCGGAAGGCTGTGTGCGAGAGCGAACTCGCACCTCGACGAGGCGAGGGCGGAGTTCTCCTCTGATCGCGTCAGCAGGCGCCGCGGAAGGCGTCGAAGGAGACGGCCCCCGCGGGCTCACGGAACCAGAAGGAACGCATCGCGGATGCGATGCGGCCGGTGGCGTTCATACGAATCATGTCGGGGACCTCCTTTCTCGACTTCAGACGCGATCTGTGACGATAGCGGGTGTTCTCGACGCGCGTCAAGCGAGGATCCGCGTGTCGTTCCGCTAGCGTGGGTGGACGATCACCCAGGAGGACCCGCGGATGCACCTGAAGAGCCTGACGCTCAAAGGCTTCAAGTCGTTCGCGCAACCGACCACTTTCGCGCTCGAGCCCGGCGTCACCTGCATCGTCGGTCCGAACGGTTCCGGCAAGTCGAACGTGGTCGACGCTCTCGCGTGGGTCATGGGCGAGCAGGGCGCGAAGACCCTTCGCGGAGGGAAGATGGAAGACGTCATCTTCGCGGGCACCTCTACGCGCGGTCCGCTCGGCCGTGCCGAGGTGCAGTTGACGATTGACAACAGCGACGGGGCGCTGCCGATCGAGTACAGCGAGGTCACGATCAGCCGCACGCTGTTCCGCAACGGAACCAGTGAGTACGCGATCAACGGTGCAAGCTGCCGCCTGCTCGATGTGCAGGAGCTGTTGAGCGACTCCGGGCTCGGGCGCGAGATGCACGTGATCGTGGGCCAGGGCCGTCTGGACAGCGTGCTGCAAGCGAGCCCCGAGGACCGTCGCGGCTTCGTAGAGGAGGCCGCCGGCATTCTGAAGCATCGTCGACGCAAGGAGAAGACTCTTCGCAAGCTCGAAGCGATGGAGGCGAATCTCACGCGACTCAGCGACCTTGCCGGAGAGCTGCGTCGACAGCTGAAGCCGCTCGGCAAGCAGGCGGAGATCGCTCGCGAGGCGGCGACGATCGCGGCAGTGGTGCGTGATGCCAAGGCCCGCCTGTTCGCTGATGAACTGGTCGGTCTGCGTGCGCAGCTCGCCGACCACGCCCGCACCGAGCAGGAGCGCAGCGCCGAGCGCCTCGTGCTGCAGGATCAGTCGGAGCAGCTGAAGCTGCGCATCGAGGCGCTGGAGGCACAGCAGCGCTCGGAAGCCGTGGATGCGGCGCGGGCGGTCGCCTTCGGTTTGGAACGCGTGCAGGAGCGACTGCGCGGTCTCTTCTCGCTCGCGGGCCAGCGTCTCGCTCTGCTCGAAGACGACGGCACGCTCGGGATCGAGGTCGCCACGGTCAGCCAGGCCGCGATCGACGAGGCACGGGCCGATATCGATGAGATCTCGGCCGGACTCGGAGGCGCCCAGGATGCCGCGGAGGCGGCCGCGCGCGACGTGATGCGGGCACGTGCCGAACTCGACGCGCTCGACTCCGACATCGCCGCCCAGAGCGCGCTCGTGTCCGCGCACGACATGCGCATCACGAAACTCCGCGGAGCCGCAGATGCCGCAGCATCCCGCCTGGAGGCCGTGCGCGCGGGCGTCGAACGCCAGCAGCGTGCGCTCGACGCGGCCCTGGCGCGGCGCGCAGAAGCGGAAGAGGCACTCGCAGGGGTCGATCCCGAACTGGTGACCGAGGGATCCTCTGCCGAGCACGCTGCCGCTTACGAGCGTGCGCAGCACGACGCCACCGCCGCCGAGAACGAGGTCGGGGCGATCCGTGAGCGGCTTCACGCCGCCGAACGCGAACGCGAATCGCTCACGGCGCAGACCGCGGCGCTCGGACGGGCGCTGGATGTCCGCAACGCCGCGGCCGAGATGATCGCGGTCGGAGGCGCCGGCATCCGCGGCCTGGTCGGCGACGCGCTCAAGGTGCGCTCGGGATACGAAGCGGCGATCGCCGCCGCGCTGGGTGCGCTCGCGGAGGGCCTGCTCGTCGACGACATCGACGCGGGTATCGCCGCCGCTCGCGCTGCGCGCGACGCCGATCTCGGACGGCTCGACATCACGATCGCCGACGTGGAAGCGGGCGCGCCGGCGGCGGCGATCCCCGAGGGAGCGATCGCCGCTGCGGAGGTGGTGACTGCACCGGCCGGCATCCTCGGCATCCTCGCCCGTGTCCTGATCGTCGACGACCTCGATTCCGCGCACGCCGTTCGCCGCAGGATCATCGACGTTCCGGATGCCGCGACGACGATCGTCACGCGTGCGGGCGAGCGGGTGACGTCCTACACGATCCACGCCGGCTCCGGGGCCGGACGCTCGCGGCTGGAGTTGGCGGCGGAGCGAGATGCCGCCGCCGAACGCCTCGCGGAGATCACGGTCGTCGCAGACTCGCTCCGCGAGGCTCTCTCGGACGCCCAGACGACCTGGAACGACGCACGGGCGCGGACGAAGGATGCGCTTCAGAGCCTGCGCGAACACGATGCCGCCCTGGCGGCGCACACCGAGCAGGTCAACCGCGCCACCGTGCGTCATGAGGCAGCCGTCGCGGAGTGCGAGCGGTTGGAGGCCGGGCTTGCTCAGGCGTCGTCCGCGGTCGCGGATGCCGAGAGAGCAGCACGCGTCGCCAACGACGCCTTCGAGGGTGCCCAGCAGGCTCCCCGTCCCATCCTGGACGCCTCCGCGCGTGACGGTCTGCTCGACGCTCTGGAGAGTGCGCGCGACCGCGAGATGCGCGCACGTCTGGATGTCGAGACGCTGCGCGAGCGCGTGCGCGCCGGAGAGGGACGTGTCGATCAGCTCGTGCGCCAGCGGGAACGTGAGCGCGCGGCGGCGGCGGAGGCCGCCCGTCGCGCCGTGATCCGTCGTGCACAGCGGGCGCTCGCGGCCGAGGTCGCAGATGCGCTGCCGCCGGTACTGGACTCGGTCGATCGTTCGGTCACCCAGGCACGCGTGGAGCTTCAGCTCGCCGAGCAGGCACGCACCGCGCTGACCGCCGAACTGACCTCACTGCGCGCCGAGGAGGCGACCGCGCGCGAGCGGCTCGGGCGACTCACCGAAAGCGTCCACGGACTCGAGTTGCAGATGCACGAGAAACGCCTGCACGTCACGAGTGTGCTGGACCGCGTCCGATCCGAGTTGAGCCTCGACGAACATATTCTGGTTGCGGAATACGGCCCCGACGTTCCTCTGCCCCCGGACGAAGGCGAAGAGGGCGTGGTGTACGACCGGGCGGCGCAGCGCAAGAGACTGCAGGATGCCGAGCGCAAGCTCGGCCAGCTCGGGCGCGTCAATCCGCTCGCGCTCGAGGAGTATGCCGCGCTCGAGCAGCGGCACGCGTTCCTCACCGAGCAGCTCGCCGATCTCGTGCAGACGCGCTCCGACCTGCAGACGATCATCGCGGATCTCGACGAACGCATGCAGACCATCTTCCTCGGGGCCTTCGAAGACACGCGCGTCGCTTTCGGCGAGGTGTTCCCGATTCTGTTCCCGGGCGGCTCCGGCAGCATCTCCCTGACCGACCCGGACAATCCTCTGACGACGGGGATCGAGGTCTCGGTGCGTCCGGTCGGCAAGAAGATCGAGCGTCTGTCGCTGCTGTCCGGCGGAGAGCGCTCTCTCGCCGCCGTCGCGCTGCTGACCGCGATCTTCATGGCGCGACCGAGCCCGTTCTACATCCTCGACGAGGTCGAAGCCGCCCTCGACGACGCCAATCTCGGCAGACTGCTCGGCGTGTTCGAGAAGCTCCGCGCGTCCAGCCAGCTGATTGTGATCACCCATCAGAAGCGCACGATGGAGATCGCGGACGCGCTCTACGGGGTCTCGATGCGGCAGGACGGCGTTTCCGCGGTGGTCGGTCAGCGCGTCCGCGAACGCGCCGACGCGTGATCCCCAGAACGCCGGCGTACGTCGCGGCGAGAGGGGTGGAGCGCGCCGACCCGTAGGCTGAAGTCATGGCGGAGAACTCCTGGTCGCTCGGCCGCGCTCTGCGCGGCATGTTTGTGAAGCCGACGATCGACGACAACACGTGGGACGATCTGGAAACGGCACTGCTTACCGCCGACTTCGGTCCTGACATCACCGAGCGGATCATCGACGAGCTCCGAGAGAAGGTCGAGCGGTTCCGCACGACGGATCCGCGTGACCTCCAGCGGATGCTCAAAGAGACTCTCGAAGAGCATTTCGCGAAGTTCGACACGACGCTCCGGCTCACCGAGCGCCCTGCGGTGGTCCTCGTCGTGGGAGTCAACGGCGTCGGCAAGACGACCACGATCGGCAAGTTCGCGAAGTTCCTCCAGCGCTATGGTCGTTCCGTCGTCGTCGGCGCCGCCGACACCTTTCGCGCTGCGGCCGTCGATCAGCTGGCCACGTGGGCAGAGCGGGGGGGAGCTGCGATCGTCCGCCCCCAGCACGAGGGCCAGGACCCGGCATCGGTCGCCTTCCAGACCATCGACTACGCCAAGCAGAACGGTGTCGAGATCGTCCTCGTCGACACCGCCGGACGCCTCCACACGAAGGGTGGGCTCATGGACGAGCTCACGAAGATCCGCCGCGTCATCGAGAAGCAGGCGCCCATCAGCGAGGTGCTGCTCGTTCTCGATGCGACCACGGGGCAGAACGGCGTCATGCAGGCCGAGGCCTTCCTCCAGCACGCCGGCGTCACCGGTCTCGTGATCACGAAGCTCGACGGTTCGGCCAAGGGCGGCTTCGTTCTCGCCGTTCAAGAACGCACCGGCATCCCCGTCAAGCTCCTCGGCCAGGGTGAAGGCATCGGTGACCTCACCGGCTTCACCCCGCACGTGTTCGCGTCCGCGCTCGTCGACTGATGGCGCGGCGGGGTCGCGCACGGACGCCGAGGATGGTTGCATAGGGTCATGGCGATCGAGCACGACTACTTCGGGCTGTTGGAGTCCGGCCCGGACGGATCCATCTTCTGGTCCGAGGTCGTCGACTTCGCCGACCAGCGGGTCACCGTCGATCTGACCGCACCCGATCAGGACGACGTCTCCGCTGCCGCACTCGATGTCGCGGCCGCCTTGATCCATGCGCTGGAGCAGATCGACCTGCAGGCCCGCAACGCGATGGTGGCCGAGCTCGACGACCGTACCAGCGAGGTCACCGAGTACCTCCTTCAGCAGCAGGAGGCGCTGGGAGAGGATCTGGAAGACGTCCTCGTTGACATCTCCGGCGACACGCACATCGACATCATCCGGTCGCTGCAGCTCGTGAGCATGACGATCCTCGCCGACGAGCACGGTGGAACGGATCCCTTCGCCGTCCTCGAGTACGCCCTCGACCCCGACGCCACCGATGAAGTGCTGCTGGTGAACCTGACCAGCGACGGCGACGTGCAGTCGGTCACCAGCGCCGACTGACCGTCGTCCGCGGTGCCGCGCGCCTTACACCGCTTGCGCGAAGCCGAGCTCGGTGTCGGCGAGGTGCGACAGGTGTGCCGGGATCTCCCGCCCCTTGGCGACCATCGACTGGGCCCACAGTCGCCCCGCCCGGTAGGACGATCGAACCAGGGGACCGGCCAGAACACCGAGGAAGCCGATCCGCTCTGCCTCCTGCTTGAACGCCACGAACTCGTCCGGCTTCACCCACCTCGCAACCGGAAGGTGCCGAGGCGAGGGCCGCAGGTACTGAGTGATCGTGATGATGTCGGTGCCGGCCTCGTGCAGGTCCTGGAGGGCCTGGATGACCTCCTCCGGCTCCTCGCCCATGCCGAGGATGAGGTTCGACTTCGTGATCAGCCCTGCGGCTCGCGCCTGCGTGAGCACGTCGAGCGAGCGCTCGTACCGGAAGGCGGGCCGAATGCGCTTGAAGATGCGGGGAACGGTCTCGACGTTGTGCGCGAAGACCTCGGGACGAGCCGCGAACACCTCATCGAGGAGACGAGGCTCCCCGTTGAAGTCCGTGGCGAGCAGTTCGACGCCGGTTCCCGGATTGACGGCATGGATCTGCCGGATGGTCTCGGCATTGAGCCAGGCGCCGCCATCCGGGAGGTCGTCGCGCGCGACGCACGTGACGGTGGCGTAGCGCAGCTGCATCCGACGCACGCTGTCGGCGACGCGTCGCGGCTCGTCCGTGTCGTAGTCGGCCGGCTTGCCGGTATCGATCTGGCAGAAGTCGCAGCGCCGCGTGCACTGCGACCCACCGATCAGGAAGGTGGCCTCCCGATCCTCCCAGCACTCGTAGATGTTGGGACATCCCGCTTCCTGGCAGACCGTGTGCAGCCCCTCTCCCTTCACGAGCGACTGCAAGGCCTGGTACTCGGGTCCCATCTTCGCCTTCGTGCGAATCCACTCGGGCTTGCGCTCGATCGGTGTCTGCGCATTGCGCACCTCAAGCCGCAGGAGCTTGCGCCCTTCCGGCGCGTTCGCGGGACCGGCATCAGCCCCGCCCGGCGTGACCCCGCAGGCGCTCATGCGGCGACCTCCCCGGACGCGGCGAACGATGCGCGGAAGGCATCGGCGACCGTGTCGAGCACAGCGGCGGGAGAGACGTCGCGACCCAGCACCTCGCTGATGGTCGTCACCCCGGCATCCGAGATGCCGCACGGCACGATCTGGGAGAAAGGACGAAGCGAGTTGTCGCAGTTGAGGGCGAAGCCATGCATCGTGACGCCGCGCTGGACGCGGACGCCGATCGCTGCGATCTTGTCCTCGGAGAGCGGGCGGCGCACCCAGACGCCGGAGCGTCCCTCGACGCGGTAGCCGTCGACGCCCAGCGTGTCCAGCACGTCGATGAGGATCTGCTCGAGCCGGCGCACGTGGGCGACGACGTCCACGGGTTCGGTGAGTCGAACGATCGGGTAGCCGACGAGCTGGCCGGGTCCGTGCCACGTGATCTTGCCGCCGCGGTCCACATCGACGACCGGCGTACTGTCGGTGGGCCGTTCGTTTCGCGCCGTGCGCGCACCCGCGGTGAAGACGGCCTCATGCTCCAGGAGCAGCAGCGTGTCGGGGCGCTGCCCGGCGACGACGTCGGCGTGGATCTCGCGCTGTAGCGCCCATCCATCGGTGTAAGGGACGACGTCGGGCGCGAGGCCGACGGTCTGCACGTCGAGCATGGTGGGCTCCTTCGCGGGGGAGTTCGAGGTTTGTGTACCGCGTCCAACAATACGCCACGCTACAGTGGGCAGATGTCCTCCGGCCGCCCGCGCGCCACGTCGCGCTCCACGATCGCGGAGGCGGCGACAGAGCTCTTCCTCGAACGCGGGTTCGCCGAGACGACGATCGCCGACATCACGCAGCGCGCCGGCGTGAGCCGCTCGAGCTTCTTCAACTACTTCTCGTCGAAGTCCGCGGTTCTGTGGGCCGCGCTCGATGACGCCATCCACAGCGCGGTCGAGGCGCTGCGCGCCGGCGCAGCGCCGAGCGCTGCCCTGCGCGCGGCGGCCGTCCACATCCAAGCCGACAGCCTCGCGCTGGCCATCATCCACGGCTCCGTGATGGGTCTGTCGGACGAGCTCGCCGACGAGCGTGCGATCCGCACCGGGATCCTCAGCCGTGCCGTGTCCGACAGCCTGGTGTCCACAGGCATGGCGCGCCTCGAGGCCGACGTGCACGCCGCTGCGCTGTCCTCCGCTGTCTTCGCCGCCATCTGGGCCTGGGCGGCGTCCGACGCGCCCCGCCCCGCCCTCAGCGGACTGGTCGACCGCGCGCTCGGGGCCGCAGGCGCGTCACGATGACGCACGACGGCGACCAGAGGCCGCGGCGCAGAGCCGGCTGAGGGGATTCCCGTAGAATCGGGGCATCATGGCGACTTTCGGCACCCTCAGCGACCGGCTGACAGAGACTTTCCGCAACCTTCGCACGAAGGGCAAGCTCACCCCCGCCGATGTCGACGGGACCGTCCGTGAGATCCGGCGCGCCCTGCTGGACGCCGACGTGGCGTTGGTCGTCGTCAAGGACTTCACGGCGAAGGTGCGCGAGCGCGCCCTCGGCGACGAGGTCAACCGGGCCCTCAACCCTGCCCAGCAGGTCGTGCAGATCGTGAACGAGGAGCTGGTCGCCATCCTCGGCGGACAGCAGCGCCGACTGCAGTTCGCCAAGAACCCGCCCACGGTCATCATGTTGGCCGGCCTCCAGGGCTCGGGAAAGACGACCTTCGCAGGCAAGCTCGCCCGGCAGCTGGAGAAGGACGGGCACACCCCGCTCCTCGTCGCCGCCGACCTCCAGCGTCCGAACGCCGTCAACCAGTTGCAGGTCGTCGCCGAACGAGCCGGCGCCGCGATCTACGCACCCGAGCCGGGCAACGGCGTGGGCGACCCGGTGCGCGTCGCGCGCGACGGCGTCGAGACGGCACGCCGTCAGCAGCACGACGTGGTGATCATCGACACCGCCGGCCGGCTCGGTGTGGATGGCGAGCTGATGAAGCAGGCGGCGGACATCCGCACGGCGACCGACCCCGACGAGGTGCTCTTCGTCATCGACGCGATGATCGGACAGGATGCCGTCAACACGGCCAAGGCCTTCCAGGACGGCGTCGACTTCACCGGCGTGGTGCTGAGCAAGCTCGACGGCGACGCACGCGGCGGCGCGGCACTCTCGGTGGCATCCGTGACGGGTCGCCCGATCATCTACGCATCGACCGGCGAGAACCTCGAGGACCTCGAAGCGTTCCATCCCGACCGCATGGCCAGCCGCATCCTCGACCTCGGCGACATCCTGACGCTCATCGAGCAGGCGCAGCAGGCCTTCGACGAGGAGGAGGCGCGCAAGGTCGCCGAGAAGCTCGCGACCGAGCAGTTCACCCTCGAGGACTTCCTCGACCAGCTTCAGCAGATGAAGAAGATGGGCTCGATGAAGAAGATGCTCGGCATGCTGCCGGGCATGGGCCAGATGAAGCAGCAGCTGGAGAACTTCGACGACCGCGAGATCGACCGCACCGAGGCGATCATCCGCTCGATGACTCCGGGGGAGCGCCGCAACCCCAAGGTGCTCAACGGCTCCCGTCGCCTGCGTATCGCGCGTGGATCCGGGATGACGGTGACCGATGTCAATCAGCTGGTGCAGCGCTTCGACCAGGCGGCGAAGATGATGAAGACCGTCGCGCGCGGCGGTGTGCCCAACATTCCCGGCATGGGTCCGATGGGCGGCAAGCCCGGCGCGTCTGCGAAACGCGGGAAGCAGAAGTCCCGCGCGGGCTCACGATCGGGAAACCCCGCGAAGCGTGCTGCGGAGAACGCGGGGCTCGCCGCCTCCGCGGGCTCTCCGACAGGCTCGGGTTTCGGTCTCGGTGCCGCCGCGACGCCGCCGAGCGAGGCCGATCTCGCGGAGATTCAGAAGCTGTTCGGCAAGAACTGAGCCCTCACAGGACGATTCCCGCATCGTCCAGGGCTGCCTCCACCGCATCACTGAGGACGATCTGCCCGTCGCTGTTCGGGTGCTCGCCGTCCCACTGCAGCAGCTCCGGCCGACCTCGCAGAGGTTGACCGAGGGAGAGGAACACGCCGTCGTCTTCGGCAACGGCGCGTTGCAGCGCGTCGCTGGACCATCCGATCGCGTCGGGCTCATCCCAATCCAAATGCCACAGCGTCGCGATCCCGATCAGCTGCGCGTCCGGCAGTGCGGCGCGCAACTCGTCAACCGTCGCGCGCGTCGACGCGTCGATGTCATCCTGCGAGGCGCCGCTGTCGTTGTCCGAGGACTGGATGAGCACGACCGCCGGGTGCAGGGCGATCGCCTGCTGAACGAGGCCGGCGTAGTCATCACCGCAGTCGCCGATGATCGTGAACCCCGCGCCGCTGCATCCGAGGTTCACGATGTCGGCGCCCGTGTCGCGGGCGACCAGAGCCGGCCACGACTCGTCGGCGTCGAGACCGAGCCCAGCCATGATCGAATCGCCGATCGTGACCACAAGGCCACCACTGCCGCGCGGGGGCGACGGAGCGGCGTCGACCGCGGCCACCGACAGTGAATCTGCCGGGGACGCGGGAACGCTCCGACCCGGCGCCGAGGCGCTGCATCCCGCCATGGTCACCACCGCGATGCCGGCGACGGCAACGCGAATCGCGATCATCGGGGGGAACCTGCGGGCGGACACCACGTCACTCTACGTCGGGCGGGATATGAAAGCCCCTTGTCCGAGACCTGCTCTTGTCGGGAGCCGATCACGGCGCCGGCGCGAGCCCGACGGCCGCCCTCAGAGAAGGCGGGAGGCGAGATGTTCGTGCAGCGTCGGGCCCGCCCGGAATTCTCTGATCAGGTGGTGGACCACGGCGCGAAGATCTCCGTCGGCGGCATCGGCGACCAACAGCTGACGCGCCGAGCTGCCGCCCTCGTCGAGGATGGTCCCGACGCCGGCGAACTCGCGAGCGCAGTGCAGGTCGCCGGCGACGTCGGCCAGGGCATCGATCGTCTCGCGCAGGTGCTCCGACACGGGGCGCTGCGTGCCGTCCCTGTCGACGATGACGCGCGCCTGGGTGCCGTAGCGCGCCGCGCGCCATTTGTTCTCCCGGACGAACCACGGCTGCAGCGTGGGCAGCTCGCGTCCGGCATCCAGCTCGCGCGAGAAGTGCTCGACGAGGACCTGGACCAGCGCGGCCACCGCTGCCAGCTCCGGCAGCGTGGACATGCCGTCGCATGCGCGCACCTCGATCGTGCCCCACTTCGGAGCCGGACGGATGTCCCATCGCACCTCGGTGGCGTCCTCCATCACACCCGTGCGCACCATGTCATCGAGGTACGCCTCGTACTGCGACCACTCCGTCAGCGGCCACGGCAGCCCGGCGGTGGGAAGCTGCTGGAACACGAGCGCGCGATTGGACGCGTACCCGGTGCGCTCACCAGCCCAGAACGGACTCGACGCCGACAGTGCCTGGAGGTGGGGGAGGTACGCGGTGAGCGCTCCGATGATCGGGAAGACCTTGTTGACGTCCTCGACACCCACGTGGACGTGGATACCCCAGATCATCATGTTTCGCCCCCACCACTGCGTGCGTTCGATGAGCTTGTGGTATCGGGTCTTGTCGGTGACACTCTGCTCGTACCACTGCGCGAACGGGTGGCTGCCCGCGCAGAGCAGGGCAATGCCGCGCGGGTCGGTCGCGGTACGGATCTCGGCGATCGCGTCGGCGATGTCGTCGATGACCGCCGCCACGGTGTCGCCGACACCACTGGTGACCTCGATCGTGTTGGTCAGCAGCTCGCCCGTGATCGTGTGACGCTCGAGGGCGGCTCCGCCGCCGACGGCTGCAAGGATCTCCGGAGCGCGCGGGACGAGATCACCCGTGCGCTCGTCGGCGAGCATCAGCTCCCATTCGACGCCGACAGAGGAACGGCGGGATGTCGCGAAGGGCACCGTCATGGGCACAGTCTGACACGCCAACAGCGATGGTTCGCGGCATCCGTCACGATCTGGCAAAATAGGACGCTGGACCGTCCGCTCGACCCTCTATCCGGCGAACACGTCCACCCTAGAGCCTCCGCCGGGTGTGCACCCCACAGCCCGAGCGTCGTTCATCACCTCACAACAGCATTCAGGAGAATTGTGGCTGTCAAGATTCGTCTCAAGCGCCTCGGCAAGATCCGCGCCCCCTACTACCGCATCGTCGTCGCCGACTCGCGCACCAAGCGCGACGGTCGCGTGATCGAGGAGATCGGCAAGTACCACCCGACCGAGGAGCCCTCGTTCATCGAGGTCGACTCCGAGCGTGCGCAGTACTGGCTTTCGGTCGGCGCTCAGCCCACCGAGCAGGTCGCCGCGCTGCTCAAGCTCACCGGTGACTGGGGCCGCTTCAAGGGCGACGCCGACGCCGTGTCCATCGTGAAGACGGCGGCGACCAAGGAAGAGTTCCAGGTCGACGCCGCCAAGAAGTCGGTCATCAAGCCCAAGGCGGAGAAGAAGGCTGAAGAGCCCGCCGCCGAGGCTGCCGAGGTCGAGGCTCCGGCCGAGGCCGAGTCGACCGACGCAGAGTAAGTCCGTTGCTCTCCGCCGCGCTCGAACACCTCGTCAAGGGGATCGTCGATCACCCTGACGATGTCACTATCCGTTCCTCTTCGTCGCCGCTAGGCGACGTGCTCGAGGTGCACGTGCACCCCGATGATCGAGGTCGGGTGATCGGGCGCGGCGGACGCACGGCCAAGGCCCTGCGGACGCTCGTGTCGGCCCTGGCCGACGGCGCACGCGTGCGTGTCGATGTCGCGGACGACTGAGATGGCTGCTGCAGGACCAGCGCGCACCCAACTGCGCGTCGGGCGTCTCGTGAAGGCCCATGGCCTGAAGGGCGCCTTCAAGCTCGAGCTCTACACCGACGATCCCGACGGCCGTTTCGTGCCCGGAGCTGTCTTCACGCTTCAGGTGCCGGAATCGTCGCCGTGGCACGGCAAGACCGTCACCGTGCGCGAGTTCCGGTGGATGAACTCCCACCCGGTCGTCTTCTTCGAAGATGTCGAGGACCGCACGGCCGCCGAGAGCATGGTGCGCGCGATCCTGTGGGTCGATCAGGACGAGAACCCCTCCGCAGAGGAGGACGCCTGGTACGACCACCAGTTGGTGGGCCTCACCGTACTGCGAGATGGCACCGATGTCGGCCGAGTCGTTCGCGTCGACCACCTTCCTGCGCAGGATCTCCTCGTCGTGCGCACGCACGAAGCGGAGGCCGAGATCCTCGTCCCCTTCGTCTCGGCCATCGTGCCCGACGTCGATGTCGCCGCGGGAACCGTGACCGTCACCCCGCCCGCCGGACTCTTCG
>NZ_MKRU01000016.1:17137-24726 GCF_001897985.1 Microbacterium sp. 69-7
CGATCGTGAGCCGTCGACGTCGGATGAGGATGACGACGACGCGGATCCCCCCGCCGCCGACTCCGAGGTCTGACGTGCGGATCGACGTCGTCACGATCTTTCCCGCATTCTTCGACGTCCTGGAGGTCTCGCTTCTCGGGCGCGCCCGCGATGCGGGCATCCTCGACGTGCGTGTCCACGACCTGCGGGACTTCACGCATGACCGCCATCGCACGGTCGACGACACACCGTACGGCGGGGGCGCGGGCATGGTGATGAAGCCCGAGCCTTGGGGGCAGGCGCTGGACGCCATCGCCGCAGACGCCACCGAGCCGATTCGGTTCGTCTTTCCCTCGCCCGCGGGTGCGGTCTTCACACAGGCGGCGGCGCGCTCCTGGGCGGCCAGCGGAGAGCATCTCGTCTTCGGATGCGGCCGCTACGAAGGCATCGACGAGCGGGTGTTCTCGTACGCGGCGACTCTGGGCGAGGTCAGTCTGACCAGCATCGGAGACTACGTCCTCAACGGCGGCGAGGTGGCGGCGATGGCGATGATCGAGGCCGTCGGCCGCCTGATTCCCGGCGTCGTCGGCAATCCCGAGAGCCTCATCGAGGAGTCCCACGAAGACGGCCTGCTGGAGTACCCCTCCTTCACGAAGCCCGCGGCGTGGCGCGGGTACGACGTTCCGGACGTGTTGCTCTCGGGCCATCACGGCCGTGTCGCCGACTGGCGCCGAGAGCAGCAGATCGAGCGCACCCGCGCGAGACGGCCGGATCTTCTCCCGGACTGACCGCGTCCCCACCGGCGGCCGCGCCGCCACCGGCGGCCTCAGTCGACGCCGAGGAACGAACGATCGGTGAGGATGATCGGACCGTCGGCGGTGATCGCGACGGTGTGCTCGGCGTGCGCGCCGCGTGAACCGTCGGCGCTGCGCAGCGTCCAGCCGTCCGGGTCGGTGACGAGCTCGTCGGTGGTCTGCAGGAACCAGGGTTCGAGGGCCAGCACGAGACCCGGACGCAGAGGGTAGCCGCGACCCGGCTTGCCGTCGTTGGGGACGTGCGGGTCGCCGTGCATCGTGCGTCCGACGCCGTGGCCGCCGAAGTCGGTGTTGATCTGGTACCCGTCGGCGTGCGCGACCTCGGCGATGGCGTGCGAGATGTCCCCGATCCGCCCCTCCGTGGTGGCGGCGCCGATCGCGGCATCCAGGGCGCGCTGTGTCGTGTCGATGAGGGCGAGGTCCTCGTCGCGAGGCGTCCCGACGATGAACGAGACGGCCGAGTCGGCGACCCAGCCGTCGACGGCGACGGCGAAGTCCAACGTCACCAGGTCGCCGTCGCGCAGCGCGTAGTCGTACGGCAGGCCGTGCAGCACGGCATCGTTGACCGACGTGCAGATCACCTTTCCGAAGGGGCTCGCGCCGAACGAGGGGTGGTAGTCGATGTAGCACGATTCAGCGCCTGCCCGCCGGATCAGGTCGTGCGCACGGCGATCGATGGTCAGCAGATTGGTGCCCACCTTCGTCTCGTCCCGCAGCGTCGCCAGAGTCTCTGCGACGAATCGCCCCGCGGGACGCATCGCCTCGATCTCGGCGGGAGTGCGCAGTTCGATCATCGTGATCCTTTCGTCAGGATCCATTCTGTCTGACCGGCGTAGCATCGAAGGTATGTGGCTGCGTCAGACGTTCTTCCGGTGGCTGATTCCGGCGGCGTTCGTGCTGCCGTTGTGGCTCGTCGTCGGCTGGATCGTCTTCGGCGCCAGTCCCTGGGCGCTGCTGTGGGTTCTGCTGTCGGCGCCGATCGTCTTCGTCTGGCAGCTGGTGCTCGCTCTGCTCGTGCGCGCCCGCGGAACCGTCCGCGCCGAACGTGCCGTCTCGTGGACGGATGCCGGCCTCATCGGAGCCTGGCATGTGCTCGTCGTCGCGCTGGGCATCTTCGACGGTCGGTGGTGGTGGCCCACGCTGGCCGTGACCATCGTCCTCGGTGTCGTCGCACTGTCGTCGGCGCTGCGGCAGCTGTGGCGCGAGACGGGGCCGAGCGTCTCGATCCTGCGCACTGCCAGCGGGGTGGGCTACGTGCCGCCCGCGCGCCCTGAGCACACGGGTGGGTCGAATCCCGAGGAGATCATCGTCATCCGCGAGAACACGCCGCCCGGATCGTGAGACGCCGGTTTTGATGCGCTCGGCATCCATGGCAGAATGGATGTTTGTGCCCTGAACAGGCTCTGCCTCAGGGGAGCACGGCGCCGGCAACGGATGCCTCGGGCACACGCCACCTTTTTCCATCCCCATCTCGCGATCGACCTGTGGCGGTCGCAGGAAGTGACGATCATGCAGATTCTCGACGCCGTCGACGCGGCTTCGCTGCGCAGCGACATCCCCGTCTTCGCCCCCGGCGACACCGTCAAGGTGCACGTCAACATCACCGAGGGCAACCGTTCCCGTATCCAGGTCTTCCAGGGCGTCGTCATCGGCCGCTCGGGAGACGGTGTGCGCGAGACCTTCACGGTCCGCAAGATCAGCTTCCAGGTGGGCGTGGAGCGTACGTTCCCGGTGCACAGCCCGGTGATCGACCACATCGAGGTCGTCACCCGTGGCGACGTGCGCCGCGCGAAGCTGTACTACCTGCGCAACCTCCGCGGCAAGAAGGCCAAGATCAAGGAGAAGCGCGACCGCTGACGCGCTGTCACCTCGGATGCCCCGGACCCCGCGGTCCGGGGCATCTGTCGTCTGCACGCCGCGCGGCATCCGGTGAGGCGCGCACGCTGCACACAGCCCGCATGTGCGACCCTTGAGAGGCGGCACAGACGGGTGCCGGGAGCGAAGAAAGACAGGCATGAGCTCGGACAACACCACGGCCCCGGATACGGTGCTTCCCTCCCGTCAGCGTCGACGCCGCGGCGTCTGGCTGCTTCTGCGCGACGTGTTCGTCATCGTGTTGATCGCGGTCGTCGTGTCGTTCGTGATCAAGACCTTCCTGGTGCGCTCCTTCTACATTCCGTCGGGCTCGATGGAACAGACGCTGCTCATCAAGGACAGGATCCTCGTCGACGAGCTCACGCCGCGTTTCGGGGGGTACCAGCGCGGTGACGTCGTCGTCTTCCGCGATCCCGGCGGATGGCTGCCGCCGGCGCCGGCGACCCCCGCCCAGCCGCCCCTGGCGCAGGCCGCCGATTGGCTGCTTTCACTCGTCGGCATCACCGCCTCGGATAGCGATGAGCACCTCATCAAGCGGATCATCGGCGTGGGCGGCGATCACGTCGTCTGCTGCAACGCGATCGGTCAGGTCACGGTCAACGGGACACCGATCGATGAGACCCCCTACCTGAATCTGGCTCCCGGCCAGAGCGCGCCGCAGCCGGTACCGTTCGATGTCGTCGTACCGCAGAACTCGCTCTGGGTGATGGGCGACAACCGCGACCACTCCCGCGACTCGCGCTACAACATGGATCAGCCCAACAAGGGGTTCGTGCCGTTGGGCAACGTCGTCGGGCGCGCTTTTCTCATCACGTGGCCGTTCGACCGCTTCGGCACCATCGACGGGCACCATGCCGTCTTCGCGGGGGTGCCGGCCCCCGGCGCCGGATGAGTGTCGTCACGCCGCGGCTGACCGTCGAGCGGCGCCTGCTGCGCGAACACGAGATCGTCATCGCGTGCGACGAAGTCGGCCGGGGTGCGCTCGCGGGCCCCGTCGCCGTCGGAGCCGCGGCGCTCGGACCGGCGGCGGCCCGACGGCGGTTTCCGGAGGGGCTGCGCGATTCGAAGCTCGTGGCCGCGCATCGTCGGCACGATGTCGCCGCACGAGCCGCCGCCTGGCTCGACGCCTCCGCGGTCGGCTGGGCGAGTTCCGCCGAGATCGACGAGGTCGGGATCATGCGGGCGCTGGGCCTGGCGGCCCTGCGTGCACTCGGCGAGCTACGCGCACAGGGCTTCGTCCCCGACGACGCGATCGTCATTCTCGACGGCAATCACGACTACATCACCGCCTCAGGCGGGTCGGGTCTGCGCGTGCATCCGATCATCAAAGCCGACCGCGACTGCGCATCGGCCGCCGCCGCCTCGGTCGTGGCGAAGGTCGCCCGCGACGACCTGATGATGCGCCTGCACGAAGAGCACCCGGTCTATCTCTGGGAGCGCAACAAGGGCTACGCCAGCCTCGAGCACCGCAGCGCGATCCGTTCGCACGGTCTGAGCCCCCATCACCGGGCGTCGTGGGCCATCGCCGACGCTCCCACACTGTTCTGAGCGGATGCGGCGGCATCCGCTCGGCTCCTCCGGCCGCATAGGATGGGACCACCATGGACGACGAGGGCTTTGACGACTACGACCGCGAACTCGAGCTGGCGCTGTACAAGGAGTATCGCGATGTCGTGTCGCAGTTCGCTTACGTGATCGAGACGGAGCGACGCTTCTACCTCGCGAACGACGTGAACGTCGTGCGTCGCGACACCGAGCACGACTTCTATTTCGAGATCTCGATGACCGACGTCTGGGTGTGGGACATCTACCGCGCGGACCGCTTCGTGAAGTCGGTGCGCGTGCTCACGTTCAAGGACGTGAACGTCGAGGAGATGCAGCGCAGGGACTTCCAGCTTCCTGACGAGCTCGCCCTCGACTCCTGACCTCTCCACCTGCACGTCGACTCTTCCTCCCCACCGCACCGTTGAGCGGGCCTGTCCACCGACTGGCTGACATGGCACGATGCGCGGTCGAAGCGGGGGCACGCTCTCTTCCATGGCAGCCAAGGACGAGCGTGGACGGTCGGGGGAGCAGAGAGCGGCGCAGTATCTGAGCGAGGCGGGGTACACGGTCCTCGCCCGCAACTGGCGTTGCGCGTTCGGAGAGATCGACATCGTCGCCCTGCGCGGCGAGGAGGTCGTCATCGTCGAGGTGAAGTCTCGACGTTCCGACGCGTACGGCCACCCGTTCGAGGCCGTCGATGCGCAAAAGCGCGCCCGTCTGTGGCGTCTGTCCACGACGTGGGCGGCGGCGCACCCCGCCGCCGCCCGTGGTCGCCGCCTCCGCGTCGACATCATCGGTGTCACGGGCCGCGACACCGCGACGGCGCGCATCGAGCACCTCGAGGATGTGCGATGACGGTCGGCAGGACGTGGGCGGTGGTGCTGACGGGGCTGCACGGCGATCTCATCGAGGTCGAGGCAGACCTGTCGAGTCAGACGCCGGCCTTCGTCATCATCGGGCTCGCCGACAAGGCGATCGGCGAGGCACATCAACGGGTGCACAACGCCTGCGCCAACAGCGAGCTGCCGCTGCCGCGGCGCAAACTCACCGTCAACCTCTCACCGGCGAATCTTCCCAAACAGGGCTCCGCCCTCGATGTCGCGATCGCGATCGCCGCGCTCGCGACCGAGCACGCCCTCGATCGCGACTCGCTCGCGCAGACGGCGCACATCGGTGAACTCGGACTCGACGGCCGGCTGCGGCCCGTCCCCGGCGTGCTGCCGGCGGTGGCGGCCGCGGCCCGGATGGGGATCCGCAAGGCGGTCGTACCCTTCGCGAACCGGGAGGAGGCCGCCCTCGTCGAAGGAGTCGAGGTTCTGGGGGCCGTCAGCCTCCGCGACGTAGCACGCTGGCACGGCCTCGACATGGACGAGGTGCCACTCGAACCCGTTCCGCACCCGGCTGCGGGCGGCGCTCGTGGCCACGCCGACGTTCCCGATCTCGTCGACGTCATCGGGCAGGCTGACGCCGTCGACGCGCTCACGGTGGCCGCCGCGGGTGCACACCACCTGTTGATGAGCGGCCCGCCCGGAGCCGGCAAGACGATGCTGGCGCGGAGATTGCCCGGCATCCTTCCCGGCCTCGATGACGAGGATGCCGTGCAGGCCGCGTCGCTGCGGTCGCTGGCCGGCGAACCCGTCGACACACTGTGTCGCACGCCTCCCTTCGAGGCACCTCATCACAGCGCGAGCGCGACGGCGTTGATCGGAGGCGGAAGTCGCGCCGTGCGCCCGGGCGCCATCGCCCGCGCGAGCGGGGGCGTCCTCTTTCTCGATGAGGCCGGCGAGTTCGCCCCGCACGCGCTGGACGCGCTGCGCCAACCACTGGAGTCCGGCATGATCGAGATCCACCGGGCCGGCTTCCGTGCGGTGTTTCCGGCGCGGTTCCAGCTGGTTCTCGCAACCAACCCCTGCCCGTGCGGCAACTACGGGGTGCCGGCCGCTGAGTGCACGTGTCCCTCGCTGGCGATCCGGCGCTACCTCGGCAAGCTCTCAGGGCCACTCCGCGACCGCATCGACATCGAACTGGGACTGCGGCGCGTGTCGAGCGCGCAGCCGGGGACGGCGGCCGGGGCCACGACGTCGGCGCAGGTCCGGGAACAGGTCGGTGCCGCGCGCGAGCGCGCCCGCCATCGCCTCCGTTCCACTCCGTGGGCCACGAACGCCCAGGCGTCCGGTCCCTGGCTGCGCAACGGTCCTCTCGCCCCGGATGCTGACATCCGCCGTCCGCTGGACGCTGCTCTGCAACGCGGATCGCTGACACTGCGCGGCTACGACCGCGTGCTGCGAGTGGCTTGGTCGGTCGCTGATCTCGCCGGTCACGATCGGTTGCGCGCGGCCGATATCGGACGGGCGCTGTACCTCAAGAAGGGTGTGGGCTTATGAGCCTCGTGCCTGACGCCGGTGTCTCCCGCACAGCCCTTCGCGGGCTGGTCGGTGACGGGGTCTCCGACGACGAGGCGCGCACCGCGTACGCCGCAGCGATCTGGTCGACGCTCGTCGAGCCGGGCGACGGGACGGCCGGTGCGCTGATTGCGCACTACGGTGCCGCCGAGGCGCTGGAGCGTGCCGTGGGCGAAGCCACATCGGGCCTCGGCGGTGGCGCCGGCGTGACCGAGGAGGATGTTCGTGCTGCGCGCGCCCGATGGCTGCCCCGCCGTGGCGAGGTCGACCGTGTGCTGGCAGCCGCTCGCCGAGCGGGAGCTCGGCTCCTCGTGCCGGGCGAGGAGGTCTGGCCGCGCGCGCTCGATGACCTGGGTGTGCACGCACCCGTCTGTCTGTGGGCTCGGGGCGACGTCCGCGCGCTGTCGAGTTCTGCCACG
Organism: Microbacterium sp. 69-7; assembly: GCF_001897985.1. Taxonomy (NCBI): domain Bacteria; kingdom Bacillati; phylum Actinomycetota; class Actinomycetes; order Micrococcales; family Microbacteriaceae; genus Microbacterium; species Microbacterium sp. 69-7. The sequence continues at coordinate 24,173 of NZ_MKRU01000016.1, forward strand.
CTGGCGCTCGTCGGCGCGCGGGCCGCGACGGCGTACGGCACGCACGTCGTGACGGAGCTCGCCGCGGACTCTGCGGCGAGGGGGGTCGTCGTGGTCTCCGGGGCGGCCTACGGCATCGACGGAGCGGCACACCGCGGCGCGTTGCGCGCCGACGGCACAACGGTCGCCGTGCTGGCCGGCGGAGTGGACCGGCCCTACCCGGCCGGTCACGATGACCTGATCGCGGCGATCGCGACGTCGGGGCTGGTGCTCGCCGAAGTGCCCTGCGGCACAGCGCCGACCAAGTGGCGCTTCCTCGCGCGCAACAGGGTGATCGCAGCGTTGGCGGGTGCGACGATCGTCGTCGAGGCTGCCCACCGGAGTGGGGCATTGAACACCGCTCACCATGCCGCCGCGCTCGGACGCGCCCTCGGCGCCGTTCCCGGGCCTGTGACGTCCGTTATCTGGGTGTTGTCAAGGGGGTGAAGCAAGATTGTGCGGGAGCGGCATGTAATCGACGTCAGCTACTGGCAGGCGAGCTCGTACCCGCTGTGCTTGGCGATGGGGCGGTAGGT
>NZ_MKRU01000017.1:0-22750 GCF_001897985.1 Microbacterium sp. 69-7
CTTCCACTACGAGCGCGGCCTCGTCGACTACGTCGAGTACCTCAACAAGATTCGCAAGGCTGAGGTCGTCAACGACGAGATCATCGAGGTCGAATCCGAAGACACCGAACGGCACATCTCGCTCGAGCTCGCGATGCAGTGGACGACGAGCTACACGGAGAACGTCTTCACCTTCGCGAACACGATCAACACCCACGAGGGCGGCACCCACGAAGAGGGCTTCCGCGCCGCGATGACGACGTACATCAACAAGTACGCGCGGGAGAAGGGCCTGCTCAAGGAGAAGGACGACAACCTCACGGGTGAAGACATCCGTGAAGGGCTCACCGCGGTCATCTCCGTGAAGCTGTCCGAGCCGCAGTTCGAGGGGCAGACCAAGACGAAGCTCGGCAACACCGAGGCGAAAGCGTTCGTGCAGAAGGTCGTCGGCGATCAGCTGACCGACTGGCTCGACCGCAACCCCGCCCAGGCCAAGCGCGTCATCATGAAGGCGATCGATGCCGCGACCGCGCGACTGGCCGCCCGCAAGGCGCGCGAGACCGCGCGACGCAAGAGCGTTTTCGAGTCGGCATCCATGCCCGACAAGCTCAAGGACTGCACGAGCAAGGACCCGTCGATCAGTGAGATCTTCCTCGTCGAGGGCGACTCGGCCGGCGGTTCGGCTGTCCGCGGTCGCGACCCCGAGACGCAGGCGATCCTGTCGCTGCGCGGCAAGGTGCTCAACGTCGAGAAGGCGCGGCTGGACCGCGCCCTCGGCAACAACGAGATCCAGGCGATCATCTCCGCGTTCGGCTGCGGTATCGGCGAGGACTTCGACGTCGCGAAGGCGCGCTATCACAAGATCGTGCTGATGGCCGATGCCGACGTCGACGGGCAGCACATCACGACGCTGCTGCTGACGCTGCTGTTCCGTTACATGCGCGGACTCATCGAGGCTGGGTTCGTCTATCTCGCCATGCCGCCGCTGTTCCGGCTGAAGTGGTCCAACGCCGAGCACGAGTACGTGTTCAGCGATCGGGAGCGCGATGCGCTCCTGGCTGACGGTCTGGCCAACGGAAAGCGGATGCCGAAGGACTCCGGCATCCAGCGCTATAAGGGTCTCGGCGAGATGAACCCGAAGGAGCTGTGGGAGACGACCATGGATCACAGCACCCGCACCCTCCGGCAGGTGACGATCGACGACGCGGCCGCCGCGGATGAGATCTTCTCGGTGCTGATGGGTGAGGACGTGGAGTCGCGCCGGAGCTTCATCCAGCGCAACGCCAAGGACGTCCGCTTCCTCGACATCTGATCCATTCCATTCACCTGCAGCGGTAGCACGGCAGCCCCGTGAGAACGAGAAGACATGACTGACGAAGAACGCCCCGACCCGACCGCCGGCCACAACCACGGCAACATCGACCAGGTCGATCTCCAGGTCGAGATGCAGCGCAGCTACCTCGACTACGCGATGAGCGTCATCGTCGGCCGCGCGCTGCCGCGCGTCGAAGACGGTCTGAAGCCGGTGCACCGGCGCGTCATCTATGGGATGTATGACGGCGGGTACCGTCCCGACAAGAGCTTCAACAAGTGCGCCCGCGTCGTCGGCGAGGTCATGGGCCAGTACCACCCGCACGGTGACAGCGCGATCTACGACGCGCTCGTGCGCCTCGTGCAGCCGTGGTCGCTGCGCTACCCGCTGGCCGACGGTCAGGGAAACTTCGGATCCCCGGGCAACCAGGGTGCGGCCGCGCCGCGGTACACCGAAACGAAGATGGCCGCGCTGGCGATGGAGATGGTCCGCGACATCGACGAGGACACCGTCGACTTCGAGGACAACTACGACGGCAAGACCCAGGAGCCCGTCGTCCTGCCCTCGCGCTTCCCGAACCTGCTGGTCAACGGCTCGGTCGGCATCGCGGTCGGCATGGCCACCAACATCCCGCCTCACAACCTGCGGGAGGTCGCCGACGGAGCGCTGTGGGCGCTGGAGAACCCGGATGCCACCCGCGAGGAGCTGCTCGAGGCGCTCATGGGCCGCATCCACGGTCCCGACTTCCCGACGGGCGCCCAGATCCTGGGCACGAAGGGCATCCGCGAGGCTCAGCGCACCGGCCGCGGCTCGATCACGATGCGTGCCGTCGTGAACGTCGAGGAGATCCAGGGCCGCACGTGCCTGGTGATCACTGAGCTCCCCTACCAGGTGAACCCCGACAACGTCGCGCTGAAGATCCGCGACCTCGCCCGCGACGGTCGCATCACCGGCATCGCCGACATCCGCGACGAGACGAGCGACCGCACGGGCCAGCGCCTCGTCATCGTCCTGAAGCGGGATGCCGTCGCCAAGGTCGTCCTGAACAACCTGTACAAGCACACGCAGCTGCAGGAGAACTTCGGCGCCAACATGCTGGCGATCGTGGACGGTGTGCCACGCACCCTGGCCCTCGACGGCTTCATCTCCTACTGGATCGACCATCAGGTCGAGGTCATCGTGCGGCGCACGCGCTTCCGTCTGCGCAAGGCCGAAGAGCGCATGCACATCCTGCGCGCGTACCTCAAGGCGCTCGATGCGCTGGACGAGGTCATCGCACTCATCCGCCGCTCGCCCACGGTCGACGAGGCGCGCGAGGGTCTGAAGTCGCTGCTCGCGATCGACGATGTGCAGGCCGATGCGATCCTCGCGATGCAGCTGCGCCGCCTGGCGGCGCTCGAGCGTCAGAAGATCATCGACGAGGCCACCGAGCTGGAGGCGCAGATCGCCGATCTGAACGACATCCTCGTCACGCCGGGTCGTCAGCGCACGATCATCGCCGCAGAGCTCACGGGCATCGTGGACAAGTTCGGCGACGAGCGGCGCACGACGATCCTGCACGGCTTCGATGGCGACATGTCGATGGAAGACCTCATCCCCGAAGAGGAGATGGTCATCACCGTCACCCGCGATGGGTACATCAAGCGCACACGCAGTGACAACTACCGTTCGCAGCACCGCGGCGGCAAGGGTGTCAAGGGCGCCCAGCTGCGGGCGGACGATGTGGTCGAGCATTTCTTCGTGACGACCACGCACCACTGGCTGCTGTTCTTCACCACGAAGGGTCGCGTCTACCGGTCCAAGGCGTACGAGGTGCCCGAGGCCGGCCGCGATGCGAAGGGTCAGCACGTCGCGAACCTGCTGGCGCTGCAGCCGGGTGAGGAGATCGCGCAGATCCTGGACATCCGCGACTACAAGGTCGCGCAGTACCTGGTGCTGGCCACCCGCGACGGCAAGATCAAGAAGACCTTCCTCAGCGAGTACGACACCAACCGTCAGGGCGGGATCATCGCGATCCGCCTGCGCGGGCAGGACGAGGAGGACGGCGACGAGGTCGTCAGCGCGCTGCTCGTGGACGACACCGACGACATCCTGCTCATCTCGCGCCAGGGCATGTCGCTGCGGTTCACCGCGACCGACGAGTCGCTGCGCCCCATGGGACGCTCGACGGAGGGTGTGAAGGGGATGTCGTTCCGTGAGGGCGATACGCTCCTGTCGGCATCCGTCGCGAAGGACGATGCCTACGTATTCGTCGTGACCGAAGGCGGGTACGCCAAGCGCACCGCTGTCGACCAGTACCGCCTCCAGGGACGTGGCGGACTGGGCATCAAGGTCGCCAAGCTGAACGAGGATCGGGGCGACCTGGCGGGCGGTCTGATCGTCGGTGAGGACGACGAGGTCTTGGTGGTTCTTGCCAGCGGCAAGGTGGTACGCTCTGCCGTGGCCGAGGTGCCTGCGAAGGGTCGCGACACCATGGGAGTGGTCTTCGCCCGTCCCGACGACGACGATCGCATCCTCGCGATTGCACGGAACTCGGAGCGAGCGCTCCGAGCGGAGCAGGACCCGGCCGAGACCACCGACGCCGAAGACTCCCCCGCTTCGCGCCCCGAAGGAAGTGACACCGACGCATGAGCACGGTAGCCGACAAGCTCGCCAAGAAGTCATCCAGTAAGACCAGCGCCAAGCAGGTGCGTCTGCGCCTCGTGTACGTGGACTTCTGGTCCGCCGTGAAGCTGTCCTTCCTCGCCGCGGTCGCCATCGCGATCGTCACCGTGGTGGCCAGCTTCCTGATCTACACGGTGCTCAGCACGACGGGACTGATCGGCAAGCTCGACGACCTTTTCAAGGCGTTCGACGACAACTTCAAGTTGAGCGATGTGATCAACCTCGCACAGGTCATGGCGTTCTCCTCGGTGGTCGCCATCCTGAACCTGATCGTGATCACGGTGCTGGGTGCCGTCGTCGCCGGGATCTACAACCTGATGGTCAAGGTGACCGGCGGACTGCTCGTCGGCTTCACATCCAACTGACCGATTTTTTGTTTGCCCGCTCGTCGGGTAAAGTCTTGGAGGTTGACGGCGGCAACGCCGCCTCCGGACGGGGCTATAGCTCAGGCGGTTAGAGCGCTTCACTGATAATGAAGAGGTCCCAGGTTCAAGTCCTGGTAGCCCCACCAAACACCCGTCCGGGGCCTTAGCTCAGTTGGTAGAGCGCCTGCTTTGCAAGCAGGATGTCAGGAGTTCGAATCTCCTAGGCTCCACAGTTTTTCTCGCGACACCATCGCTTCACCGATGGACCTGCTGGGCATGCTCACCTCTCTGCACGGCGTCGCGACCGGCCCGTCGTCCGCCGCGGGGTCGTGGGCGGTCTTCCGCGTGGAGGGGGCATACTCGCAGCATGCGGTTCGAAACGACGCACTTCCAGCAGGGAAACAACACCGGCATCATGGTTCCCCCCGGCCTCGCCGGCGGTGACGCGATCGAGGTCACCCTCGAGCTCGACACGGCACCGCGGACGGTCGAGGTCCCGGACGATCTCGCCGTCGCCTTGGACGATGCGGGGATCCGCGCGCGCTTCGACGCGCTCGCTCCCAGCGCGCGCAAGGCGCACGTCACGAACGTCGTCTCGGCCAAGTCAGATGAGACCCGCACGCGACGCATCGCCGCGATCGTCGCGATGCTCGCCTGAGCGGCGGCGCAGCCTCAGTCCTTCGTGCGCGCGAAGCGCCGTCGGGTCTCGGCATCCGCGACGTAGACGACGAGCTGCAGATCGAGGTGGTCGGAAGGCCGCAGCTGGTGGTGCTCGAACACGAGCCGGCCGAGCTCGGGATGACGGAACACGCGCTCGCGTGAGACGAAACCGCCGACGCCGTGCTCGTTCCAGCGGGTGTCGAAGTCGACGCTCGCCGCGCGGAGCCGAGAGATGAGGTCGAGGTAGCGGGGATCACTCAGGCGCGGTCCGGCCTCCGCCCGGAACTCGGCGAGGAAGCGCCGGCTCGTGTCGTCCCAATCGTCCAGCAGCGAGCGCACGGACGGGTCGGTGAAGACGAGCCACAGCAGGTTGCGGTTCTCCCCCGCGGTCGTGGCGACCCCGGGGTACAGCCGCTCGTACGCCTTGTTCCATCCGGCGATCCCCCAATCCGGGGCGAGCGCGTAGGCGGGATGCTCGTCGAGCGCATCGAGGAAGCGCTGTACCTGAGCGGGGGCGATGTCCACGGCATCCGCCCGCGTGGCCGGCCGCGGTGCGAGACCGACGAGACTCAGCACATAGTCGTGCTCTGCGTCGGTCAGCCGCAGCGTCGTCGCGACCGCATCCAAGACCTGCCGCGAGGGGTTGATGTCGCGCCCCTGCTCGAGCCAGGTGTACCAGGTGACGCTCACACCCGACAGGTACGAGACTTCCTCGCGCCGCAGGCCCACGGCACGACCGCGGCCGGCCGGCGGCAGTCCGTAGGCGGTGCGGTCGAGGCGCTCGCGCTGTCTACGCAGAAACGAACCGAGCTCCTGCCGCTGCTGACGGCCGTCGTCGCGCGCACCATCCTCACTCACCCCATAAACCTAGTACTGCCACTACTAGGAGCAACGCAGACTTCCGGAGGTGCGCCACGGCATCCAGAGTGGAATCATGCCCACCCCTCTGCGCTCCCGCACCGTCACGCACGGCCGCAACGCCGCCGGTGCCCGTGCCCTGTTCCGCGCCGCCGGCGTCAATGCGGCCGACTTCGGCAAGCCGATGATCGCCGTCGCCAACAGCTTCACCGAGTTCGTGCCCGGCCACACGCACCTGCAGCCGGTGGGTCGCATCGTCTCCGACGCCATCACCGCGGCCGGCGGCATCCCGCGCGAGTTCAACACGATCGCCGTCGACGACGGCATCGCCATGGGCCACGGCGGCATGCTGTACTCGCTGCCCTCACGCGACCTGATCGCCGACTCCGTCGAATACATGGTCAACGCGCACCAGGCCGACGCGCTCGTGTGCATCTCCAACTGCGACAAGATCACCCCCGGCATGCTGATGGCGGCGCTGCGCCTGAACATCCCGACCGTCTTCGTCTCGGGCGGCCCGATGGAGTCGGGACGGGCGACCCTCGTCGACGGCACGGTGCGCACCCTCGATCTCGTCGACGCGATCTCCGAGGCGGCGAACGACACGGTCTCGGATGCCGACATCCAGCGCATCGAGGAGAACGCCTGCCCCACCTGCGGGTCATGCTCGGGCATGTTCACGGCCAACTCGATGAACTGCCTGGTCGAGGCCCTCGGCCTGGCCCTCCCCGGCAACGGATCGGTGCTCGCGACGCACACGGCCCGTCGCGCCCTCTACGAGAAGGCCGGCGAGGTCGCGGTGCAGATCACGCGCGCGTTCTACGACGAGGACGACGCCTCGGTACTCCCGCGTGCGGTCGCGAGCCCCGCCGCCTTCGCCAACGCGATGGCCCTCGACATCGCCATGGGCGGATCGACCAACACGATCCTCCACCTGCTGGCCGCGGCTCACGAGGCCGGCATTGACTTCGGCCTCGATGAGATCGACGCCATCTCGCGTCGCGTGCCCTGCCTTGCGAAGATCGCGCCCAACCCGGCCTACGGCCGCATGTACTACATGGAGGACGTCCACCGCGCCGGCGGCATCCCCACGATCCTCGGCGAGCTGCACCGCGCGGGGCTGCTCAACTCCGACGTGTCGTCGATCCACTCGCCCTCGCTCGAGGCGTGGCTTGCCGAGTGGGACGTGCGCGGCGGTACGGCGTCTGAGACCGCCCACGACCTGTGGCATGCGGCGCCCGGCGGGGTGCGCTCCTCGAGTGCGTTCTCACAGTCCGAGCGCTGGGCGAGCCTGGATGAGGATGCCGAGAACGGCTGCATCCGCTCCGCCGCACACGCCTACTCCGCCGACGGCGGCCTCGCGGTGCTGCGGGGCAACCTCGCCATCGACGGCGCCGTCGTCAAGACCGCCGGTGTCGACCCGTCGATCCTCGTCTTCTCGGGCCCGGCCGTCGTGTGCGAGTCGCAGGAGGAGGCGGTGGCGAAGATCCTCGGCAAGAAGGTGCAACCCGGCGATGTCGTCGTCATCCGCTACGAGGGTCCCAAGGGCGGACCCGGCATGCAGGAGATGCTGCACCCCACCTCGTTCCTCAAGGGCCGCGGCCTGGGCAAGGTGTGCGCGCTGGTCACCGATGGCCGCTTCTCGGGCGGCACGTCGGGCCTGTCGATCGGTCACGTCTCGCCGGAGGCGGCGAGCGGCGGCATCATCGCCCTCGTCGAGGACGGCGACATCGTCGACATCGACATCCCCTCACGCTCGATGAGCCTGCGGGTCGACGATGACGAGTTGGAGCGCCGTCGCGCCCGGCTGCTCGACGCGGGCGGCTACGCACCGAAGGATCGGCAGCGTCCCGTGTCGCTGGCGCTGCGGGCCTACGCGGCGATGGCGACCTCGGCCGACCGCGGAGCGGTCCGCGATGTCGAATCCGTCGAACGCGCGCTGCGCGAACGCGAGCTGCGCACCGCCGCCGTCTGAGCCTCGGACGCGACGTTCCGTATTCAGTCTCCGCCATCCAGCCGCCGCAGAGCTCGCCGGTCCTTCCGGTATGCCCGGCCGGTGCTCATCGCACCGGGACTGAGTACGGAACGGAGGGAAGAGGACTCCCGTGCGATGCAGCCTCGACCGCTAGGCTCACGGAATGGACTTGCGGGTTGCCGCCTACGCCGTCGTCGTCGACGAGTCCGACCGCGTGCTGCTCGCTCACTGGCACCAGGGGCGCCGGGGAGCCTGGACGATGCCCGGAGGCGGCTTGGAAGACGGCGAGGATCCGGTGGATGCCGCGCGCCGCGAGGTCCGGGAGGAGACGGGGTTCCGCGTGCGTATCGGGGCGCTTCTCGGCATCCACTCTCGTGTGATCCCCGCGAACCGCCGCATCTTCGCGGACGACCCCGAACCGCTGCACACGCTGCGCATCGTCTACCGGGCGGAGGTGACCGGCGGGCAGCTGCGTTACGAGCGGAACGGATCGACCGATCGTGCGGAGTGGTTCGCCCTCACCGCGCTCCCGGCGCAACGGGTGAAGCTCGTCGACATCGCACTCGAGATGGCCGGCCTGCCCGTCGCCAGGGCGAGCTGACCCGGCTGAGCGCCGCGCTCAGCCAGCCGACGCCGGTTGGGAGATGTCGGCGACCGTCGCGTCGTACGCACGGATGAGGTCGTCGGCGTAGACGAACAGGCTGTAGCCGTGTGCCCCGGCACCCATCGCGATACGCCGCCCCACGATCGACGCGTCCGCGTACACCGGCCAGTCGTTGGCGCTGCCGATCGGCACGATCGTCCCGCGCTCGTAGCCGGTCGCGGCCAGAGCGAGCTCCGGCTCGGGGAGCCTCAGCTTGTTCACCCCGACGAGGGCCCGCAACTTCGGCCAGGAGATCGCGAGATCTCCGGGGATCAGCGCGAACAGGTACGTGTCGTCCGACTTCTTGACCACGAGGGTCTTGACGATGTCGGCAGGCTGCAGGCCGAGCAGGCTCGCCGCCTCCGCGAGGCTGGATGCCGCGGGCCGCTCACGCAACTCGATGTCGAGACCGCGAGCCGCGGCGGCGGTGCGCACGCGTTCGAGCGGATCGGTCATGGCGTTTCGACTCGCTGCGCTCGCTCGACGACCGGGGGCTGCGGGAGCTCGACGACCGGGGGCTGATCAGGCATCCGGGGCGCGCAGCGGGTCGTCCGCCACCCACAGCTCGTCGTCGGCGCGCAGTGTCTGCCACGCGGCGTAGACCACACCGGCCGCGGCGGCGATGCCGAGGAGAATCGCGATGACGCCGCCGGCGCCCAGGCTCTTCTTCGGAGCGGGGACGCTCAGCTGCTTCGTCGCCTTCTTGCCGTACTTGTCGGCCTTCTTCTGGATGGCGGCGAGGTCGATCGAGCCGAAGCCACGACCCGCGGCCAGATCATGACGCTTCTCGGTCGCGGCATCCCACACCGACAGCGCGGAACCGATCAGCGCACCCGCCGTCGGCACGACCTTGTCGTTGTAGACCTTCTTGGAGGTCGCGACGCCCTGCTCGACATACGGCGCCGCGTACTTCTCGTACGTGTGCTGCACGGTCGGCACGACCTGCTCGCGGTTGTAGTTGCCGAGCTGACGACCGGCCTCGCGGGCGACCTCGCCCGCCTGTCCGATCAGGACCTGCTGCGACTCCCACAGCGTGTTCGCCTGGTGCTGGAGCTTGCGGAGTTCCTTCTTGCGCTTGCGGCTGAGGCTCACGGTGCCCTCCCTGGGTTCCGGCTGGGTTTCATCCCATCTTGCCAGACCTGCCGGGCCTCGCGAGGGGTTGACAGGTGAGAGAATGCTAGGCATGCCGATCCACACCGCCGTCGCGACCATCCACACCAACCACGGCGACATCGTCGTCAACCTCTTCGGAGACCACGCACCGCGCACCGTGCAGAACTTCACCGGTCTCGCCGACGGCTCGCAGGCCTGGACGCACCCGGCGACCGGCAAGCCGGGCGAAGGCCCGCTCTACAAGGACGTCATCTTCCACCGCATCATCCCGAACTTCATGATCCAGGGCGGCGACCCGCTCGGTCAGGGCGTCGGGGGACCCGGCTACAACTTCAACGACGAGATCCACCCCGAGCTCACCTTCGGTGCCCCCTACCTGCTGGCGATGGCCAACGCGGGCCTGCGCCGCAACGCCATCACGGGCAAGGCCGAGGGCACCAACGGCTCGCAGTTCTTCATCACGACCGATCCGACGCCGTGGCTCAACGGCAAGCACACGATCTTCGGCGAGGTCGCCGACGATGCTTCGCGTGCCGTCGTCGACGCGATCTCGGCCGTTCCGACCGCCGCGGGCGACCGCCCGATCGAGCCCGTCGTGATCAGCTCGATCGACGTCGTCCCCGCCTGAGCAGAGCGGAACCGGCCCGCGTGACCGACTCCGACATCCGCACCAATCCGGACAACTTCTGCTACCGGCATCCGGATCGGCAGAGCTTCGTGCTCTGTCAGCGGTGTCTGCGCACGATCTGCGGAGAGTGCCAGACACCGCTTCCGGTGGGAGTCATCTGCCCGGAGTGCCTCGCCGAACAGCGCAAGGCGGCGTCGGCGAGTGTCACGCGGATGCCGCGTCGACGCCCGTCCGGTATCGACGGAAAGCCCGTCGTGACGTACACGTTGGTCATCGTCACCAGCGTGTTCTACCTGATCGGACTGATCCCCGGCATCGGTCTCTATGTGCAGAGCCTGCTCGCCTTCCACGCGCAGCTGGCGTACGTGCAGCCGTGGCGACTGCTGACGGTGACACTCGTTCACGCGAGCATCTTCCACATCGCCTTCAACATGCTCGCGTTGTGGGCGCTCGGACGCAGTCTCGAGCCGCTGCTCGGAAGGTGGCGCTTCCTCGCGCTCTACCTGCTGAGCGCTCTCGGGGGCTCGGTCCTGACGGCGCTGCTCGCCCCGAACACCTGGGTCGTCGGCGCTTCCGGTGCGGTCTGGGGATTGCTCGGCGCGATGTTCGTCATCGGCCGTCACCTCGGCGCCAACGTCACGGCGATCGCCGTGCTGCTCGGGATCAACCTGGTGATCACGTTCCTGCCGGGATCGAACATCGCCTGGCAGGCGCACATCGGCGGCGGTCTGGTCGGCGCCTTGATCGGCGTCATCTTCGCGCGCACGCGCAAGATCCGCCAGCGCGCGCTGCAGATCTGGCTGCTGGTCGCCGTGGGCGTCGGCCTGCTGGGTGCGCTGGCTGTTCCGCTCTACCTGTACGCCTAAACCGTCAGCCGCGAGTTATCCACAGGTTCATCCACAGATGGGGATGAATCACACCCGTGTAATTCACAGGCCATGACACCTGTGGAAAGACCGCGGATGCCGGTGATCAGCGCCAGCGCGTCGTCATCAGGAACCCGATGAAGGCGATCCCGAAGCCGATGACGAGGTTCCACCCGGCGATGCCGGGGATCGGCAGCGCCTGGTTGCTCAGGTAGAACACGATCACCCACAGCAGACCCAGGATCATGAGCCCGAGCATGATGGGCTTGAACCACACCGGGTTGGGTGCGGATTCCCCCTCGCCGTATTCCGCGACCTGCTCGTCGTGCTTTCCTGAACGCGCCATGGCCACGATTCTACCTGGCAGGTCTCCCTCAGCCACGCTGTGCGACAATCACAGCGTGAAGGACGGCACCGGCGACAACGCAGCTGAGGGTATCGGCTCGCTCGAGCACACGTCTCGGCGTGCCCGCCGTCTTGCCGCGCAGTCGGAGGAATCGGGGCCGACCACTCCGGCAGAGCCGAGCACCCAGGAGCCGGAGGGCGCGTCCGCGCCAATGCGCGCGGCGAAGCCGCGACGGCGGGCCTCGTTCCTCGGCGTCCTCGGTGAGCTGCTCATCACGGCGGGCGTCATCGCACTGCTCTACGTCGCGTGGCAGATGTGGATCGGTGACTGGATCATCGGATCGCAGAAGCACACGGAGGCCAGCGCCCTCTCGCAGAGCTGGCTGCAGCAGGCATCGCAGAGCCCGACGGCATCCGACACCCCCACGCCGTCGCCGAGTGCGAGTTCCTCGCCCGCGGCTGCCGCACCGGTCGTCCCGGTGATGGCGCAGAAGGACTACGGTCAGCAGTTCGGGGTGATGTTCGTGCCCCGCTTCGGACCGAACTGGCAGTTCACGGTGGCCGCGGGAACGGGTCGCCACGACATCCTCGACGCCGGTAAGATCGGTCACTACACCGACACCGCCATGCCCGGAGCCGTCGGCAACACCGTGTACGCCGCACACCGGTGGACCTCGGGCGCACCGTTCGACCCGATCGACAAGCTCGTGATCGGCGACGCGATCGTCATCCAGACCCCGGACGGCTGGTACACCTACCGCTTCCGCACCCTCGAGTACGTGCAGGCGACGCAGGTGGAGGTCCTGCTGCCCGTTCCGCAGCAGGTGGGCATGGCAGCCAACGGCCGCTATCTCACACTGACCAGCTGCGCCCCGAAGCTCAACATGCTCGAGCGCATCATCGCGTACGCCGTGTTCGAGAGCTTCACTCCGACCTCGGCGGGACCGCCCGCCTCGCTCACCCAGGGAGTGTCCGCCTGATGTATGCCGCCCTCTGGCGTGTTCTTCCCGGCCCGGCCTGGGTGCGCATCCTCATTCTGCTGGTTCTGCTCGCCGCCGTGCTCTACGGGCTGTTCTGGTACGTGTTCCCGTGGGTCGGTCAGTTCGTCAATCCGCAGGATGCCACGGTCGGCGGCTGACGGGGGACGAATCCTCGTCGTCGACAACCGCGACAGCTTCGTCCACACGCTCGTCGGCTACCTGCACGAGCTGGGCGCGACGACCGACATGGCCGAAGCAGATGCCGTCGAGGACCCCGTGGCCTTGGTAGCCCCGTATGCGGGAGTGCTGATCTCGCCCGGACCCGGCTCGCCGGAGGATGCCGGGGCATCGATCGGGATCGTGCATGCGGTCGCGGCCGCGGGCATCCCCCTGCTGGGGGTGTGCCTGGGCCACCAGGTGCTCGGGGCGGCGTTCGGCGCGGCGGTCGCCGAGGCCCCGCAGCTGCGCCACGGCACGACATCGCGGGTCTGGCATGACGGCGCGTTCCCCTTCGCCGGACTGCCGTCGCCCTTCTCGGCGACGCGCTACCACTCTCTCGCGGTCGTTCCGCACTCGCTGCCCGCCGAGCTCGAGGTGACCGCGCATACGTCGTCCGGAGTCATCATGGGCCTCGCCCACCGTGAGCTGCCGCTCTGGGGTGTGCAGTTCCATCCCGAGTCGGTGCTCACCGAGGGCGGGCACCAGTTGTTGGGCTCATGGTTGGAGCGCGTCGGGATCGCCGGCGCTGCAGCGCGCGGCCGCGGGCTGCAGCCGCTGCGGGGATCACTTACCGGTGCAGACGCGGAGCTCGACCGTCGAGTGGATCGGCACATCGCCCGGGGGCAGTGACTGTCCGGCGACGATCGGCGTCGAGCCCACGGCGGGACACGACGGGTCCTCGACGACGCTCGCGGTGAGTTTGAGGTCGGCGGACGTGAGGTCCCTGGTCGCCGCATCGACGGTATAGCCGACGAGGTTCACCAGAGCGACCTTGCCGCTGGCGACCGTGAGGTTGACGCGCGTTCCGACCGGGATCTGCGTGCCCACGGTCTGGTCGGCCGAGATGACGATGCCCTGGGCGAGGTCGGGATCGCTGCGTGTCGTCACGGCGCCCAGCTGCAATCCGACGGCCTTCAGGGCGGCTTCTGCGTCTGTCGACGACTTTCCGGTGATGTTGGGCATGGCGCTGGTCTGCTGCCCCGTCGAGACGTAGACCGTGATCGTCTGGCCGGGGGCCACGATGGTGCCCGCGGCGGGATCGGTGCGGATGACGTTGCCCGAGACGATCGCGTTGTCGCTCTGGTCGACGCGCTTCGCCTGCAGATCCTGACCCACCAACTTCTCGCTCGCGCGGTCCCACGACATGTCGACGACGTCCTCGACGACGCGCGAGTTCTGCGGTACCGCGGCGCCGGGACGAATCGTGATGACCCAGATCAGCACCGAGATCAGCACGACGGCGAGCAGTGCCACCCCGGCCCAGATCCACGCGGCCGGGGGTCCTGCCTGCGTCCGTCGCATGGTCGTGTCGGCGGTCAGCTGGCGCAGCGACCGGGCCGTCTCTGCGGCCTGCCGCGGGTTCGCGCCGTAGAGCTCGCTGGCCAGCGCGCCGACCTGCTTCTTCGTCGGGGTGTGACCGTCGACCGTGGCGTCGAGCGCCTGGCGGAACGATGCCGCGTCCTGGTAGCGCTGGAACGGGTCCTTGGCCAGAGCGCGCAGCGCGACGGCGTCGATCGAGCGGGGGATCGCGTCGACCAGTTCGGAGGGGGGAAGAGGCGTCTCGCTGACGTGCTGATAGGCGACCGCAACCGGAGACTCGCCGCGGAAAGGCTGGCGACCGGTGAGCAGCTCGTACAGCACGATGCCGGCCGAGTAGAGGTCGGCGCGCGCATCGACCGGCTCACCCTTCGCCTGCTCCGGCGACAGGTAGGCCGCGGTGCCGATGATGGCTGTGGTCTCGGCGACGGTCGAGGAGGAGTCGGACACGGCGCGGGCGATGCCGAAGTCCATCACCTTCACCTGGCCGCCGGCGGTGATCATGACGTTGCCGGGCTTGATGTCGCGATGGACGACGCCGGCGCGATGCGAATACTCGAGCGCTTCGAGGATGCCGTCGACGTAGCGGATGGCCTCACCGACCGGAACGCCGCCGTCGCTGACGACATCCTTCAGGAGGGTGCCCTCCACGAGTTCCATCACGATGTACGGAACGGGGTGCGTCGAGCCGTCGGGGTCGGTCTCGGCATCCTCACCGGCGTCGTAGACGCGGACGATCGCGGGGTGCGACATTCGCGAGGCCGACTGCGCCTCGAGCCGGAATCGGGTGCGGAACGCGCTGTCTTCGGCGAGCTCCCGCTTGAGGATCTTGATGGCCACCTGACGCCCGAGGGTCAGGTCCTGCCCGCGGTACACGGTGGCCATGCCTCCGCGGCCGATGAGTTCATCGACGCGGTACCGCTCGGACAGCACACGCGGATCTGCAGACACTTCTCTCCCCTGGGCTGACTCATAGCCAGCCTAATAGAACCCTCCTGTGCGACCCCTGGACCCTTACGCCCGCGACCCCCACCCCGAGGACGCGGGCCGCGCTCTCAGGGAGCGACCGGCGTGCCCGTGGGCGTGCTCGTCGTCGGGATCGGCGCCTGACCCTCCTGGGAATCCGGGCTCGTGCGGTCGCCGCACTGCGCGCTGTACTTCACGAGGATCAACGATCCCGGCTGCACGTTCTTGTCGGCCGTCACCTGAAGGCTCCGCGGCGCGGTGGGCGACTGATACGTCGTGCTGTTGTTCGCGTTGAAGGTGCCGTTGATGACGGTGAAGTTGTACGCGGTCACCGACGATCCGGCCGGGCATCCACTGAACGCCTCCCAGGTCACGGTGAAGGTCTGCGACCCCTTCGGGTCGTTCGTCACCGTCGGCGGGTTCGGCGTGCCGATCGGGCTCATCTCGTCGTAGAAGGTGACCGTGATGATGGTGCCGAGTGGAACATCGCCGCGCGTGGGGTTGGTCTGGTAGATCTTTCCGACCTGGTCCTGGCTCGGCGCGGCCGAGCCGCGCTCGCATGTCATGTCTACCTTGGCAGCCTTGGCGGCGGTCTGCGCCTCGTCACACGTCTTGCCGATGAGCTGGAGGCTGTCGATGGCCACTGTCGTGGGACTCGCCGAGGGTGACGGGGGCGTCGCGGAGCGGCTGGGCGTCGAGGATGTCGAGGAACTCGTCGTCGGCGCGGGCTGCGCGCCCTGATTCGCGAAGAGGGCGAACAGGGTGCCGCCGAGCACGATGAGCAGCAGCGCGATGAGCGCGACCAGCGGCCACGTCCACGGGCTGCGCTTCTTCTTCTGTGGCTCGTCCGCGGCGTCGGCGGCCGCGACGGCGCCCACCGCGCCCGCCGTCGGCAGCAGACGTGTGGCCTCCTGGGTCGCGACGCCCGGCGTGAGGAGCTTGGTCGCCTCGTCCATGGCCATGCCGCCGGCGATCGCCGGGACGATGGCCGCCGCGCCGGCGACATCGCCGCGACGAAGTGCGGTCGCCGCGCGGGCGACCGCCGAGGCGGTCGCGGGACGGTCCTCGGGCTTCTTCGCGATCATGCTCATCACGAAGTTGCGCACCGGTTCGGCGATGGTGGCGGCCAGCGGCGGCGGGGTGTCGTTGATCTGCGCCATCGCGATCGCCACCTGCGACTCCCCGGTGAAGGGACGCTTGCCGGCGAGGCACTCGTACGCGACGATCCCCAGCGAGTAGATGTCGGTCGCAGGGGATGCCGGGTGGCCGGACGCCTGCTCGGGCGACAGGTACTGCACGGTGCCCATCACCTGGCCGGTCGCCGTCAGCGGCACCTGATCGGCGATGCGGGCGATGCCGAAGTCGGTGATCTTCACGCGGCCGTCGGGGGTGATCAGGAGGTTGCCGGGCTTGATGTCACGGTGGACGAGACCCGCCGCGTGCGCGGCCTGCAGGGCCGCGGCGGTCTGCGCGACGATGTCGAGGGTCTTGTCGGTGGACAGCGAGCCCTCGCGCTCGAGGATGGTCGACAGGGCTTCCCCGGGGACGAGCTCCATCACGAGGAAGGCGGAGCCGTTCTCCTCGCCGTAGTCGAAGACGCTCGCGATCCCCTCGTGGTTGACGAGCGCCGCGTGGCGGGCCTCGGCACGGAAGCGCTCCAGGAAGCCCGGGTCTCCCATGTACTCGTCTTTGAGGATCTTGATCGCGACGGTGCGTCCGATCACATGGTCGGTGGCGTCCCAGACCTCACCCATGCCGCCGATCGCGATCCGCGAATCCAGCTCGTAGCGTCCACCGAAGCTCACACCCTGTGTCGGTCTCATCTGCTCAGCACCGCCTCCATGACTTTCTTCGCGATTGGAGCCGCGATCCCGTTGCTCGTGCCGGACTGCCCGAGACCTCCGCCGTTTTCCACCATCACGGCGACGACCACTTTCGGGTCGTTGGCCGGGGCGAAGCCCGTGAACCAGAGAGTGTACGGATCCGAGGGTCCGTGCTCCGCGGTACCGGTCTTCCCGGCCACGTCGACCCCGTCTATTGTTGCACCGCTGGCCGCGCCGTCACGGACATTGGAGATCATCAGCGAGGTCATCGTCGCGGCATCCGTCGTGCTGAGCGCACGGCCCAGCTCGGTGTCGGTGAACGTCTCCTGCACGGTCAGATCGGGCGCCACGACGCGGTCGACTATGCGTGGCTTCATGACCATGCCGCCGTTGGCGATGCCGGCGGCCACCATCGCCATCTGCAGCGGGGTGGCGGTGACGCTGCCCTGCCCGAACCCCGTCAGGGCGACCTTGTCGGCCGAGAGGGCGCCCGTCGGGTATGCCGAGGTGACGACGCCGAGCGGGATGTCGATGCTCGCGTTGTTGAAGCCGTACTTCTCGGCTTCGGCGCGCAGCGCGTCCTGACCGAGGGCGACGGCGAGCTGCGCCATCGGGATGTTGCAGCTCAGGCGCAGGGCGGTCGCGATGGTGACCTGATCGCCCGGGCCGCACGTGTTGCCGTCGAAGTTGCGGATCGAGGTCGACGTGCCCGGCAGCGTGTAGGTCGCGGGGTTCGGGAAGGTCGAGTCGGGCGTGAAC
Organism: Microbacterium sp. 69-7; assembly: GCF_001897985.1. Classification (NCBI taxonomy): domain Bacteria; kingdom Bacillati; phylum Actinomycetota; class Actinomycetes; order Micrococcales; family Microbacteriaceae; genus Microbacterium; species Microbacterium sp. 69-7. The sequence continues at coordinate 17,473 of NZ_MKRU01000017.1, forward strand.
TTGCCCGATGCCAGCGCTGCCGAGACGACGACGAGCTTGAAGGTCGACCCGGGTGGGTTCAGCGTGCCGATGGCGCGGTTGTCGAGCGGGTTGACCGCGGCGTTCATCAGCTGGTCGTAGGTCGTGTTGACCTGCTGCGCGTTGTGCACGGCCATCACGTTGGTGTCGTAGCTCGGGCTCGTGACCATCGCGAGAACGCGCCCGGTCTTGGGCTCGAGGGCGACGACGGCGCCCTGATAGGTGCCGAGCGCGTCGAAGGCGGCCTTCTGGATGGCCGGGTCGAGGGTGAGCAGCACGTTGGAGCCGCGCGCGGGCTGCCCCGTGATGATCTGATCGACGCGCGAGAGGAACTGCGAGTTGGCGGTGCCCGAGAGCTCCTTGTTCATCGCCTGCTCGAGTCCGGTCACCGAGTTCAGCAGCGGGTTCATGTAGCCGGTCACCGGCGCCCACATCTGGGGGTCGGCGTACTGGCGCTGCCAGGCGTACACGTCGTCGCTGGGCACGGAGTCGGCGATGACGGTGTCGCCGGCGATGATCGACCCGCGCTGCACCTCGAACGAGTCGTAGAGCGCGCGCTTGTTGAGCGGGTTCTCGCTGAGATCGCCGGCCTGGACGACCTGGATCCAGCTGGTCGCGCCGAACAGGGCCACGAACATGGCGAGCATGATCAGCGACAGCCGTCGCAGTTCGCGGGTCATCCGATCACCACCCGGGGGCGCGAGCGCACGGCATCCGAGATGCGCAGCAGCAACGCGACGACGATCCAGTTGGCCACCAGAGACGATCCGCCCGCCGCGAGGAACGGGGTCGTCAGCCCCGTCAGGGGGATGAGTCGGGTGACGCCGCCGACCATGATGAACACCTGGAGCGCGATGGTGAACGACAGTCCGGTGGCCAGCAGCTTTCCGAAGTCGTCCTGGCCGGCGATGCCGATGCGGATGCCGCGACTGGTGAACACCATGTACAGGCAGAGGATCGCGAAGACGCCGATGAGCCCCAGCTCTTCGCCGATGCTGGGGAAGATGTAGTCGCTCTGCGACAGGGGCGTCAGCCCCGGGCGGCCCCGGCCGAGGCCCGTGCCGAGCAGGCCGCCCTCGGACAGGCCGAAGATGCCGCTCACGAGCTGATAGCTGCCGCCCGCGCTGTCGATGACGGCGGGGTTGAAGGCGTCCAGCCAGTTCTGGAAGCGCCCTCCCACGTAGCTGAGCACCTGCGAGGCGATCAGGGCGCCGCCGACGGCTAGCAGCAGACCGAGCACCGCCCAGCTCGTCTTGCCCGTGGCGACGTAGATCATCGCGATGAACATGCCGAACATGAGCAGACCCGTGCCGAGATCGCGCTGGAAGACGATGATCGCCATCGAGGCGAGCCAGATGAGCAGGAGCGGTCCGAGCTCGCGGGCACGCGGCCACGTCATGCCGAGGAAGCGCGTACCGACCGAGGTGAGCGCCTCGCGCGTGCGCACGAGGTAGCCGGCGAAGAAGATGGCCAACGCGATCTTCGCCAGCTCGCCGGGCTGGAAGGAGAAGAGGCCACCGATGGAGATCCACACATCGGCGTTGGCGTCGGTGCCCAGCCCCGGCACGAAGGGGAGCACGAGCAGCAGGATGCCGACGAAGCCGAAGACGTACGTGTAGCGGAACAGCACGCGGTAGTTCTTCAGGAAGATCACGATCGCGACCGCCGCGGCGCTCGCGATGGCCAGCCACACCAGCTGGCGGGTCGAGAGGGCGTCCCACCCGGTGCTCTGGTCCTCGATGTCGATGCGGTAGATCATCGCCAGGCCGAGACCCGACAGCACGGTCGCGATGGGGACGACGAACGGGTCGGCTTGCGACGCTTTGAAGCGCAGCACGATGTGCAGTCCGAGCACCAGCACGGTCAGTGCGCCGCAGTAGTAGAGGAACGTCCAGTCGATGTGGCCGAGCGCGCCCAGCTGCACGAGGGCGACGGCGGCGCCGTTGATCGCGAAGGCGAACAGCAGCAGACCGAGTTCGCGGTTGCGCTGCGTCTGCGGCATCCGGAGCTTTCGCAGCGCCTTCACGACCGTCGTGTCTGCCTGGACGGTGTCTGTCGCCGAGCTCATCGTTGACCCTCCAGAGTGGTGCGCAGGGTGTCGACGATCTGCTCGGCGTCCGAGAGCGAGCGCGCCGAGATCGTCGAGGTCACCGCGAGACGCTGGTAGAAGGGCAGGTCGTTCAGCACGATGCCCGTGTCCTCGTAGACGGACGACAGCGAGATCGGGCCGATGTCCTGCTGGATGCCGCGGTAGATGACGACGGTGTCGGCGTCGGCGCCGACGAAGTACCGCGTCTGGGTCCAGCCGTAGGCACCGAGAGCCGCTGCCGAGAGGGCGGCGAGAATCGCGATCAGGCCGACGACCCACCAGATGCGCCGACGCCGCGCACGGCGACGGTCTTCTTCGATGAGTTCCTCGAGGAACTCTGCGGCGGGCTCGAAGTGCGTCGGCTCGTTGGCGGCCTGGCGGGCGGTGTGCAACCAGCTGGTGCGCCCGGGGCGGGCGGCCGGCACGTCGACGCCCTGCGGGTTGGATGCCGAGCCGACGATCGTCGCGGTGCCGCTGAACATCGGGTGGCTGCCGCCGACGTCCACGATGACGACGGTGACGTTGTCGGGGGCTCCGCCGTCGAGCGCCTGCTTGAGCAGGAGGTCGGCGGTGCGGCCCGGCGGATAGTGGTGGCCGAGCACCTTGCTGGTGTGCGCGTCGTCGACGACGCCGGAGAGGCCGTCGGAGCAGAGCAGCCAGCGGTCACCGGGCTGGGTCGGCATGATGAACGTGTCGACCTCGGGGTCGGGGTCCATGTCGCCGAGCACGCGCATGAGCACGGAGCGGCGCGGGTGGTAGCGCGCCTCTTCGGGAGTGATGCGACCGGAGTCGACGAGCCGCTGCACGAAGGTGTGGTCGGTGGTGATCTGGGTGAGCGCATCGTCGCGGTAGAGATAGATGCGCGAGTCGCCGATGTGGGCGATCACGGCGTAGTCGTCCACCATGATGAGGCCGCTGACGGTGGTGCCCATGCCGGCGAGTTCGGGTCGGCGCGCGACGGTGTCGATCAGCACCCCCGCGGTCGAGGAGATGGCTTCCTGCAGCGCCTGCTCGGCGTCCGCGGTCGAGGCGTAGGGGTGATCGAGATTCTTGAGGCGGTGGACGGCGATGCTCGAGGCGACGTCACCCCCGGCATGGCCCCCCATGCCGTCGGCGACGACGAAGAGGTTCGAGCCGGCGTAGCCCGAATCCTGATTGTTGGAGCGCACCTTCCCCGTATGGGAGATGGCGACGCTCGATCCCTCGAAGACCATGAGAGGCGGGCTACTTCCTCAGCTCGAACGTCGTCGCGCCGACCTTGATCGGCGCTCCCACGCGAACGGGAACCGGCGTGCTTACGCGGGCACCGTCGTGCCAGGTGCCGTTGGTGGAGTCGAGGTCCTGGATCATCCACTGGTCGCCCCACAGCAGGAGGCGCGCGTGGTGGCTGGAAGTGTAGTCGTCGCGGATCACGAGACCCGACTCGCTCGAGCGGCCGATCGTGAGCGCCTCCGAGCCGAGCGGAAGCTCGAGGCCGGCTTTCGGGCCGCTCGTGATCACGATGCGCGACACGGCGTCGCGGGTCGCCTTCTGCGGGCTGCCTGCGTTCGGCGCGGCGGCAGGAGTCGCGGGGGCGATGGGTGCCGTTGCCGCCTGAGCGGCGGGCGGTGCGGATGCCGCGGCTGCGACGCCCACGCCGGCGGCCGCGGGTTCGGGGAGCTTTCGCACTTTGACGCCGAAGAGGTCTGCGCGCAAGGAGTAGACGACGGCGAAGACGAAGAACCACAGCAGGATCAGGAAGCCGATCTGCAGCAGCAGGAGAGTCAACTCGCTCACGCGGGTCCTCCGATTCCAAAGGCGCGGGTCGCGTCGGCGGCAGAGGTCGTGGGGCGAGGGGGCGCGGCCTGTGCGATGACGCGGAAGACGATGTCGGTGCGGCCGATCGTGACCACCGAGTCGGGGGGCAGCGGCGCTTCGGCGATCTTCGTGCCGTTCAGCTGCGTGCCGTTGGTCGAGCCCATGTCGCGCACCATGGCGCGCTCGCCGTCCCAGAGGATCTCGACGTGACGACGGCTGGTCCCGGCATCCGGGATCGTGATGTCGGCGTCGCTGCCGCGCCCGATGACGGTGCGCCCCTTCGCGAGGGTGTGCGAGGCTCCGGCGATCTCGACGACGCCGCGCCAGGCGACCTGGCCGGCCGCGGTCTGCGAGGCTACGCGCAGCGTGCCCGTCGAGAGGGTGGGGTCACCGGCCAAAGCGATGGTGACGGGACCGGCGAAGCTGAACCCCTGCGCCTTTGCGTGGGCGTCGACGAGGGTGTGCAGTTCGGAGTCGAGCGCGCTGCCCAGACCCAGCATGCGCTCGGCATCCGCCGGCGACATGCGCACCTCGAAGGTGTTCGGGGCGAGAATGCGGTCGCGGCTGACGACAGCAGCCTTCGCGTCGAGTTCGCTGCGCAGGGCGGCCGCGATCTCGACGGGCTGAATGCCGCTACGGAAGGACTTCGCGAACGCGCTATTGACTGCGCGCTCGAGTCCCTTCTCGAAGCTGTCCAGTAGTCCCACAGGGCTCCTCAGGATCGCCGACCGGTGCGTACATGCTAGTTGCACAGGCTGAGCAGACGCGGAACGCGCCGAGCTGGCGCGCGCTCAACGACCGGGAGGTGGCCGGGCCCGTGCGTGGAGCGAGGCAGGCACAGCCGAGTCGAAACGGGTCTCGGGGCGTGATATCCTTGGGAAGTTGAATCCGTGAGATCTTCGGATGTCGCGGCTCGCGCGAGTGGCGGAATAGGCAGACGCGCTGGCTTCAGGTGCCAGTGCCCGAAAGGGCGTGGGGGTTCAACTCCCCCCTCGCGCACAGGACGTGCGAACGAAGAGGCCGGGCCGGACATCAGATCCAGGCCCGGCCTCTTCGTCGATGTACCCCCGGCCGAACGGGCCTCACGGGTGCGCGGGCCGTGCGGCGCCGGGCGTGACGCCGTACAGCCGCCGGATGGTCTCTTCGGCGCCGGCCGCATCGCGCGCCGAGATCCGGTCACGCAGCAGCTGCCAGTTCTCGCGGCGCGGCGCGGCCTCGGCCCGGACCCCCGACCATCCGCGCATATTGCGTTCGACGACGATCGAGGTCTCATGGATGATCGTGTCGAACACACTGTTGCCGGTCGCCCGCGCAGCGACGATGCCCAGGCGGGATGCCGCGGAGAACACACCGGCCGCGTCGCCCGTGTCGATG
>NZ_MKRU01000017.1:22803-23636 GCF_001897985.1 Microbacterium sp. 69-7
CCGGTGTCGCGGCGCAATACGTCGCTGGGAGCGGTGACACGCGTGTAGCGGCCGACCGCGATCTCGACGAGCCCGAAGCGCTCCAGTCGTTGCAGTGCTTCTCGGACGGGTGTTCGCGACACGCCCAGCTGCTGGGCGAGCTCGACATCGCGGAGGCGATGTCCGGGAGGGAAAGTGCCGTCGGCGATCGCCGCGCCGATGCGCGCGTAGATCTCGCCACTCAGGATCATCCCGCTGACGAGTTCGATCGGGGCGAGGGTGGCACTCATTTGGAACGAATGGTACGTTGCCGCACCCGGCTGCGACAGGGGACGCCGCTGCGGGCCCACGCTCAGACGCGCGGCGTGGCCAACGGCGCACCCGCAGCGAACGCGCGCTCCGCGAAGCGGATGCCCATACGCTCGTAGGCGGCGGCGTTCGGGTGCAGGCCATCGTCGAGGTCTGACACCTCGGCATCCGGGAGCAGACTCCGGCGTCGAGGAAGATGAGGCGCGGATCATCCGCACGCGCGGCGAGCACCCTCGAGACGGCGTCGCGCACGACACGGAGATTCATCGCGCGACGACGAGCTGGGAGCGCTGGGACTCCCTCCTCCCCGATGGCAGCGTGAACCCCGGAGAGATGACGAGCTTCAACCACTACGCCCTCCGGGCGGTCGCCGACTGGATACATCGTGTCGTCGGCGGTCTCGAGCCGGCGTCCCCGGGGTGGAGTCGTGTGCGGATCGATCCGCGTCCGCCGGCGAGTCTCGCCTGGGCCCGCACGAGCATCGACTCCCCGCTCGGGCGCATCGCGCTCTCATGGTGGCGGGACGAGGACGGCGCTCTGCGCGC
>NZ_MKRU01000017.1:23690-24858 GCF_001897985.1 Microbacterium sp. 69-7
GCTCGCCGGCTTCTTCCTCAAGGTCTCGGCCGACTTCTCGCGCGTCTGGTTCGCCGGCTGGCTGGCCGCCGGGCTGGCGCTGTTCCTCGTCATGCGGCTGGTCGCGGCGCGGCTGGTGCGGCGCTGGGCGCGCAACGGCGTGATGGAGCGCCGCGCCGTCATCGTCGGCGGCGGCCGCAACGCCGAGACGCTAATCCGCTCGATCGAGCGCCAGCCCGACAACGACATCCGCATCTGCGGCATCTTCGACGACCGCGACGAGCGCCGCTCGCCGGCGATCATCGCCGGCTATCCGAAACTCGGCAATGTCGCCGAACTCGTCGAATTCGCCCGGCTTGCGCGGATCGACATGCTGATCATCTCGCTGCCGCTTTCGGCCGAGGCGCGCATCCTCTCGCTTCTCAAGAAACTCTGGGTTCTGCCGGTCGACATTCGCCTTGCCGCCCATTCCAAGGGCCTGCGCTTCCGCCCGCGCAGCTACTCCCAGATCGGCAGCCTGCCGATGCTCGACATCTTCGACAAGCCGATCGCCGACTGGGACAATGTCGCCAAGCGAATCTTCGACGTCTTCTTCAGCGTGGTCGCACTGCTTCTGCTCTGGCCGGTGATGCTCGGCGCGGCCATTGCCGTCAAGCTGTCCTCGCCCGGCCCGATCATCTTCAAGCAGAAGCGGCACGGCTTCAACAACGAGGTCATCGAGGTCTACAAGTTCCGCTCGATGTACACGCACCTTGCCGACCCGACGGCAAAGGCCGCCGTGACGAAGGGCGACCCGCGCGTCACCCGCGTCGGACGGTTCCTGCGCAAATCCTCGATCGATGAGCTGCCGCAGTTCTTCAACGTCCTCAAGGGCGACCTGTCGCTGGTCGGCCCGCGGCCGCATGCCATCCAGGCGCAGTCGAACGACCGCAAATATGTCGATGTTGTCGAAAGCTATTTCGCCCGTCACCGCGTCAAGCCCGGCGTCACCGGCTGGGCGCAGATCAACGGCTGGCGCGGCGAGATCGACCATGACGACAAGATCCGCTTCCGCACCGAATTCGACCTCTATTACATCGAGAACTGGTCGCTCTGGCTGGACCTGAAGATCCTGTTCATGACCCCCTTCCGTCTGCTCAACACGGAAAACGCCTATTGAGCGACGCGGTCCTCCCCTACGCTCCACCGT
>NZ_MKRU01000018.1:0-22363 GCF_001897985.1 Microbacterium sp. 69-7
CCTGGATCTTCACACGCCCATTCTCCCGCGCAACTCGCGGCGGCTGGCCACCCCGCACCTTCTTGATCAACACGCCCTAGATCGCTTCTGAACCCAGCAGGTCAATTTCTGTCGGGTCTTCGTCTATCTGTTCGCCGTCCTCGGCCTCGCCCGTGACGATGACAGGCTTGCCGATGGCTTTCTCGATCACCTCGACGAGGGCGTTCTGTCGCGCCGTCATGAACTCCCAGAAGTCGTCCGCGCGCAGAAGCCCGGGATCAATGAGGTGCGATCGCAGACGTTCATCGAGGGCGGCAGGGGCGAGCTCCGTGTTCTCCCTCTCGATGCGGCTGACGTACTCAGATGGCGCGACTCCGCCAATAATGCGGTTCGTTCTCGCAGCAAGGGGCGTCTTGTTGATGATCGAGTCATAGACGTTCCTGTCGATGCCCTGCTTCTTGCACCACTCCTGGGGGAAGATGTGGTGAATGTCGACGTTCTCGTCGAAGAATATTGTCTGCGAGAACGCCTGCCCCGAACGAAAGTCCTTCGCTCCCTCGTGCATGAGGAGAGCGTTGACGCCTTTGTACGCAGCAGAGACCCGCATTCGCATTGTTTGCAGACGGTCTGCACGGACCGTGGCGTCGTGCACGGTCGTGGGGAGCTCGCCGCCTCGAGCCCACGCAACGACCTCGACGAAGTCACGGGCAACCCGGGTCTCCGTGGACGAACCATAGAGCTCCCCAAAGACCCCGTTCCAGTACCATCTGCGAACCTTCTCGATCGCCGCGGGAGAGTCAGCTTCCGCTCCGAGCTCAGCCAAGATTGCGGCCAGCGGAACGACCTGAGTCTGATAGGGCAGATCCTTCACCCGATAAATCCCGAGGCGCACGAGGAACTTCGCTGCCTCGAGGAATCCCGCTTCAACCTTCGACTGGTAGCGCAAGTACGCTTCCAGAGGCAGATCAAGCAGCGACTGGCGAGTGGCCGATATCTTCGGCAGCTCCTTCCCGCTCTTGCCTTCATCGACTGCGCGAGCCCTGACATCGCGGGTGTAAAAGAGTGAGATCGCTTGAAGGAAATCTGTGTTCCCCACCCCGGCGAGTACTCCTTCGGAGGCCGAAGGGAGCTTCAGTGCTGAGCGAAAGCGCTCATGCCTACCCTCGACGCCCTCGCCCCCGTACCAGTCCTTTCGCAGTTCGTAGCCATCCGCGGCATACATCGCGGTGATGAGTTCAAAGGCGTCAAGCGGCTTTCCGCCGGTGTTGACCTTCTCGAACACGACGCATACGGCCTCCTTGCTCGTGGCTGCAGCGAGTTCAATGACCGGGACGAGATACTCGGTGAAGTTCTTGACTATCCGCTCATAAAACTGGTTCACCCGGCGGAACCGGTCCTGGAAGTCATCATGCTTCATCGCCCAGGTGACGAACGCCTGGTTCCAGTCAGCCCAGCCGACAACGGCGCTGAGCGGGAACATGCCCTGCTCGAACTCCAACTCCTGCGTAGATAGATCCTGCTCGACCACGCGCCCGAAATCAGACGTGAAGCGGCGATCTTCAGGGACGCTGACGACCGCCTCATCTCGGTCGACCGTTTCGTCCAGGCACTTCTCGATGTCGAGGTAGAACCACCGCTTGACTCGTTGGCGACGCGGGGTGATGGTCTGGACCACCTCATTTCGCATCAGCACCTGGTACAGCGATGTCAGCCGCTGTTGACCGTCAAGCAGGAGTGACTCAGGACTCTTCTCCCCTGCCTCAAGCGGAGCTCCCTCCAACACACGTGGCCTGAACTCGACAGCACCACCCGTCTTGAGCGTCATCACGGCACCAACGGGAAACCCTCGGGACACCGAAGCTATGAGACTGCGTATGCGTTCCTCATCCCACACCCAACTCCGCTGAAAGTCGGGCAGCTGCAAGCGCCCATCGTGACCGGACTTGAGGAGGTTCAGGAGTCCGACCGAACTCGCCGTGAAGCTCGTCGTGGATTCACTCAACTGCTTTGCCTTTCTGTGACGATTGGCGACCAGCGGTCGACGCGCACTCTGGGTCTATCAGAATGTCAACTCTGGTCACCCGCGTTCGTCCGCATACCGCGGAGCCATCGATTCCATCTGGTCCATGACGAGCTTGATCGCCTCGGGTTGCTTGTCGGGCGGGTACTTGTATTTCACGAGTAGCCGCTTGATCGACGACCGCAGCTTTGCGCGCACGTCATCGCGAACGGTCCAGTCGGTGCGGACGTCACGGCGCATCACAGCGACGAGCTCCCGGGCGATCTGCGCAAGCACATCCTCGCCCTGCACATCGACCGCCGACTCGTTGGTGGCGACGGCGTCGTAGAACGCCAGCTCGTCACTAGAGAGCGGTGGGGAGAAGCGCGTGCCGCGCGACGCCTCGGCGGCGACCTCCTTCGCAAGCGCCACCAATTCCGCGATCACCTCAGCGGAGGTCAGTTGCTGGTTCGTGTAGCGGTTCATGATCTCGGCGATCCGCTCCGAGAACGCCCGTTGGCGAACCAGGTTGCCGCGTGTCGCGCTCGCGCCGGCATCCGTCAGCGACTTGCGCAGTGCCTCGATCGCGAGATGCGCGTTCGGCGCCGCCTGCGCCTTGGCGAGGAAGTCGGGACCGAGGTTGTCGAGCGCCAGCCGCGGAAGCCCGGCCGCGTCATAGATGTCGAGAACTTCCCCGGGAGCGATGGACTCGGCGACGAGCGATCCGAGGAGGCGCGAGATCTCCTCGGGAACCGGTTCGTCGCGGGCCTGTCGTTCAGCGGCGTCGAACTTCGCCATCCACACGCGAACCTCTTCGTAGAACGCGATCTCGTCGTGGAGCTCAGCAAGTCCGTCACGGCCCGACGCGAGTGCCCACGCCCGAGCCAGCCGCCCCGTCGCGGTGCGGTACCGCACCGACAGCCGGTCGTTGCCGAGCTCAGGGTCGTTCAGCGAATTCGCCGCGTCTCGCAGGAAGTTGGTCGCGGTCGTAGCTGCCGTCCGCCAGGCGCGAGAGCCGCCGCGCGCGACGATCGCTCGCCAGTCACAGCCGGCAAGCATCTCGCGGATCTCAGCGACGAGCTCAATCGCGATAGCAACCGCTTCGTCGATGTCTCGGCGGACGGGCTTGTTCTCCTGATCCGATGTCGTGTACTCCGCAAGAGCGTTCGCGAGGTTGTCGGCGAGCGGCGCGTACGCGACGAGCAGCCCGTCCTCCTTTCCTCGGAACGTACGGTTCACCCGCGCGAGGGTCTGCATCAACAGGGCACCCTTGAGGGGTCGGTCGAGGTAGAGCGTGTGCAGCGGCGGAGCGTCGAAGCCGGTCAGCATCATGTCCTTGACGATGACCAGTTCGAGCTCGTCGTCAGCATCCTTCAGCCGCGCCTTGATCGCCTTGTTCTCGGAGTCTCGGCGCACGTGATCGCTGACCGGCGGCTGGTCGGATGCCGACCCCGAGTAGACGACCTTGATCTTGCCGGCATCCAACGCGTCGGAGTGCCAGTCGGGCCGTAGACGCACGATCTCCGCGTACAGTCGCGCGCAGATCTCACGTGTGCCGCCAACAATGAGTGCTTTGCCGGGGGACGCGAGGAAAGGCTTCATCCGCTCACGCCGCTCTTCCCAGTGCCGCACGAGGTCGGCCGCGAGCGTCTCGATGCGCTCCGGCGCGCCGTAGACGGCGTTGACGACGGCGACGGATGCCTCGAGCCGCGCCCGCTCTGTGTCATCCAGCCCCACCGTGTATTCGTCGGCGGCACGGTCGATATCGTCCTCGCTCGCCCCTTCGGCGAACGACACCTTGATGAGCCGCGGCTCGAAGTACACAGGGACGGTCGCGCCGTCGCCGACGGCCCGCGTGAGGTCGTAGATGTCGATGTAGTCGCCGAACACTGCACGCGTATCGCGCTCCGCGAACGAGATCGGCGTGCCGGTGAAGGCGATGAGCGTCGCGTTCGGCAGCGCATCACGCAGGTGACGGGCGTAGCCATCGAGGTCGTCATAGTGGCTGCGGTGGGCTTCATCGACGACGACGATCACGTTGCGCCGGTCGGTGAGCAGGGGGTGCTGCGTGCCAGAGGCTTTCTCTGCCTCGGTGAGCCCGAACTTCTGCAATGTCGTGAAGTAGATGCCGCCGGTGACCCGGTTGCGTAGCTCGTCGCGCAGTCGGGCGCGTTCGCGCACCTGGACGGGCTTCTCGGCGAGCAGCAGACTCTGGTCGAACGTCTGGAACAGCTGACCGTCCAGTTCCGTGCGGTCGGTGACGACGACGACGGTGGGGTTCTTGAGTTTCGGATGCCGCGATACGAGGTTCGCGTACAGCTCCATCTCCATCGACTTGCCCGAGCCCTGCGTGTGCCACACGACACCGGCTTTGCCGTTGGTCTCGACGGCCTGCACGGTGCTGCCGACCGCCTTCGTCACCGCGAAGTACTGGTGCGGCTTCGCGATGCGCTTCGTGAGGCCGTCGGCGTTCTCGTCGAACGCCGTGAAGTTGCGCACGAGCTGGAGGAAGCGCTCCTGATTGAACAGGCCGTTGAGAGCGTCGTCGATCGGCTCGACGGACACGCCGTCCTCGATCCGCGGCTGGGCGAGCGGTTTGCCGTCATCGTCGACGTTCCAGGGCGCGAAGTGGTTCAGCGGCGTGAAGGGCGTGCCGTACTTCGCATCGATGCCGTCGGTCGCGAGCGTGAGCACGCAGAAGCGGAACGCCATCGGGAACTCGCGCAGATACGTCTGCAGCTGCGCATGCGCCGGGGCAACGCCGGTGGATGCCGCGCCGGCACGCTTCAGTTCGACGATGACGAGCGGCATCCCGTTGAGGAACAGCACGATGTCGAGGCGTCGGTGGAGGTCACCGCGCCGGAGCGTCAGCTGGTTGACAGCGAGCCAGTCATTGTCGGACGGGTCCGTGCCGAGGAGGCGGAGCCGCGGGTTCTGTTCGATGCCGTCGGTGTCGAGGTAGCTCAGCGGATATCCGCTGACGAGGTATTGGTGGATGCGGTGATTCTCGGTGATCGCATCCTGCGACTTCGGAGCCGCGATCTCCGCGACCGCCTGCTGCAGATACTCGCCGGGAATGCCCGGGTTCAGGCGTCGGAGCGCCTCGAGCAGGCGCGGCCGGATCAGCAGGTCACCCCACGCGTCCCGCTCGCCCGTGCCGGGCGCGACCTGCTCGCCGTGGAGAGGGCGCCAGCCGAGCGGCTCGGCGAGCGTCTCGAGTGCGTCGTTCTCCCAGTCGGCCTCCGACAGTGCTGTCATGGTTTGCCGTCCTCCCTAGACGCTTTCGCCGAACGCGTCTTCACTCGACACCGCAGCCCACACTTCCGTGGCGATCCAGCGCTCGCGCCCCCCGCGCCCCCACCTGCCGGCGGATCGCACCCAGCCGCGCTCCTCCGCCCGTCGAAGCGCGGCTGAGCCTGCGGGCCTGCTGACCCCGGCATGCCGCATGACCGTCGCGACCGTGACGACCGGGTTGCGGAAGATCAGGTCGATCACCGAGCTGAGTGCCGATCGATCGCCGATGGCCTCCCGCCGATACCGCTCCCGTATCTCCACGAGCGCTCGGATGCGGGCGGCTGCCTGGTTCGCTTGCTGTTCGACGCCCTCGCAGAAGAACTGCACCCACTCCTCAATCTCGCCACGCTCGCGAACTGCCTGCAAGCGGTCGTAGTAGGCGTCACGATTCCTCTCGAAGTAGCCCGAGATCGGCAGGATCGGGGCATTGAGAACGCCGTCTGCGACGAGCATGAAGCCGATCAGCAGTCGACCTATTCGGCCATTGCCATCGAGGAACGGATGGATGGTCTCGAACTGATAATGCATGAGCGCAGCGCGCAAGACGGGGGGCATCGTCGAAGGCTCGTTGACGAATCTTTCCCAGTCCGCCAAGAGGTTGCCGATCCTGTCTTGATGTGGCGGGATGAATCGCGCCGTTTCGGGGCGCGCATTGGGCGAACCGATCCAGACGGGCGACCTGCGTAGTTCCCCAGGGAACTTCTCCTCGCCACGGACGTTCGCCAACAACGTGGCATGCAACGCGCAGAAGAACCGCTGCGTCAGGGGCCATTTCTCGAGAAGTGCCCTGCCCTGGGCAGCCGCATCCAGGTAATTGTTGACCTCGCGCAGGTTCTCATCCTCGATCGGCTCGTCCGAGCTCTCCGCGCTGAGAACGTCGCTGAGCGACGCCTGCGTTCCTTCGATACGAGAACTCGAGAGAGCTTCCTGCGCCATCGAGGGACCAAGCAACAGTTCAGGATCGTTGATGAGCATCGCCAGCCCCGAGAGTCGCCCGAGCGCGATGTCGGCCCGCGACACGGCCGCCATCGACTCCGGCGAAAGTTGAAGGGCTCGAGGGATCGCGGCGGGGAGGAAGTAGGGATGCGTCCATGCGCCGGTCGGGTTCGTTGTGAGCTCGCCAAATCGCGTGCTCACGTAAAGCTCGGTTCGCACCAGGTCATCCCTTTCGAAGCGCTCGCGAAGAAGTAAGAGAAATCGTGACTACCTTACTTCTTCGTGCTGTTTTGGAAAGACGATGGTGGCCAGCCACTCTTCTCCGACGATGGGGATGCCGTAGTCGCGGGCCTTCTTCGCCTTGCCCGACAACGAGTCGGGATCTGCTGCGACGACGAGTTTGACCTTCTTGGTTACTGACGGATGCGGCACGAACCCGCGCTCGCGCAAGTCCGCCTCCCACTCGCTCCGTTCGCGCAGCATCTCTCCCGTAAGCACTACGAGATCCCCGGGCGACAGCTCGAACGCCGACGCGGCCTGACCCGTGCCCGCGACCGGAGCGACGTCATCCACCGCAGCGGCGACAGCCTCGTCGTCGAGCCCCAGAAGCGCACCGACGTCACGGAGCGTGGCGCGCTCGTCCTCGGTCAGGATGCCGTCCGCCCAGGCCCGGCGTTCGAGCTCGACGAAGTAGTCGCGGTGGATCTCATCAACGGCGTCACGGGTCAGCCCGAGCTCGGTCGCGACTTCAGCGAGCTGGGCCCCTTCGCTCACCGAGATCAAGCCGTCGATCAGGCAACGGTCGAGCAGAGCGACGTATTGGGCTCCGGCGCCCTCGACGCGCGGTCGTTGAGCGTCGGTCGAGATCCGCTCGAGAAAGCTCACTGGCGCCGCGCCGACATCACTTCGAACTTTCACCGCGACGCCGGTCCGGCGTCCGGGGGGATAGCTGTAGGCGCGGCCGGACTCCGCGGCCTGCTGCCAGTAGTCCAGCCACTCAGGCCGCGTGTTGCTCTGAGCGTGGAAAGCCGCCAGCAGTCGCGCGGCGGCGAACGAGTCGGCGCCCGCGCTGTGCGCGTGTCCGATATCGATGCCATAAGTGGCGCAGGCGTGCGACAGGGAACACGACCCGCCGAGCCCGAACCTCGAGCCGAGAATCATCGTGCAGACGTGTGGCGTTCCGCCATCGAGCCAATAGCCGGCGCGTTCGAACTCTGCCTGCAGGAACCGCAGGTCGAACGAGGCGTTATGCGCCGCGAAAACACGGCCCTGCAGCAGCTCGGCGAACTCGGCCGCGACGTCGCTGAACGTGGGTGCGTCGAGCACGTCCGCCGCGTGAATGCCGTGGATACGCTGCGGCCCGAGATCACGCTCGGGGTTGATCAGCGTCTCCCACCGCGACGAGATCGTGCCGTCATCCTCGACATGGGTCACGCCGATCTCGACGACGCGATGGTGGTACGAGGGCAGGATCCCGGTGGTCTCGAAATCGACGACAGCGAATGACATGTGGCTGGGTCCTCTCGGTCGGCTACTTGGCGAGCTTCTGCTCGGCCATCTTGCGGATGACGTCGAGGAAGCCCGGGACGAAGTCCGACCAGGAGTTGTTCACCTTGTCGACGTCGAGCTTTCCGGTGTGGACCTGCTCGCACAGGCGCATCCAGCCCTCGCCGGTGGCGGCGGTGAGCGCGCCGGCGACGCCGGCGTTCATGACGCTGCCGGCCCCCGGGATCAGCTTGAGCATGCTGCTGGCAAGGGCTCGCCCGGCGAGCTGCGCTCCCACTTGGGCGAGAGCACCGGCCGACATCATGGTCTTGATCTCGAGGTCGTAGATCGTCGCGATGCGCGCCATCATTCCGAGCTGGATCGGCGCCAGGATCGCGGCATCGGCAATCGGAACCGGGACAGCTGCGGCACCTGCTGCCGCAGTCGTTGCAGCGGCGATGACGGGCCGGGCGAGTTCTCGCTTCCAGGGGAGGTTGAGTCGTTGTGCGATGCGAAACGCGTCTTTCTCGTTGTCCGGCGAAAGGGCGAGGGTTTCCGCGACGAGCTCACCGAGACCATGCCCTTTGCCCTTCCCGTGCTTGTCCTGCGTGGAGGTGAGGATCACGCTGCGGTAGGGGATGTCGATCGGCAGATCGGTCTGCGGGTCGACGGGCTCGTTGAGCCATTCGACGAACTTCTCCACACCCTTGGCCACGCCGTGCTGACCGGTGATGGGGTTCTTGATCCAGTCGACCTTGGTCAACACCAGGATGACCGGAAGACTTTGCGCGTCGAGCTCGCGGATCATCGCGATGTCCGCCGGAGTCAGCCGGTCGTCGTTGGCCTTGACGCAGTACCAGACGACCGAGATCTGCTGCAGCTTCGGGCTCTTCGAGATCGTGTCGAGGTGAACTCGCAACTGCTCTGCGGGTGGCACCTGCGAACCGATCTCGAAGCCTTCGACGTCCCAGATTCCGAGCGAGTCATCGTTGAAGTACTGGACTCCCCGGGTCACGGGCAGGCCTTTGCCGACCTTCGCCCAGTCCCGGCCAAACACGGCGTTGACGAGCGAGGACTTGCCGACGCCGGAGCTCCCGATGATCGCGAGGTTGAAGCGCCCGAACTTCGACTTCGCTTCAGCTGTCGCGTCCAGGAAGGGCTGTTCGTCGATTTCGGGGATGTCCGTGTTGTCAGTCATGTCGATATCGTCCTCACTCAGCGAACGTGAACTCGAGAGTCACGTCCGGGTCGATCGCGGTGATGATGTTGGTGTAGAAGTCCTTCGCCTGCACTTCGAGCACCGGTCGGAGGCCCTCGATGTGCTCTGACTTGACCTCGTCGGTGAGTACTTCTTCCGTGAGCTTCAAGGTGTCGATCTCCGGCGTCAAAAAGCTGAGAACACCGTTCGCCTCGTTCACGACGTGATATCTGGGCTCGTCGATGCCGATGAGGGTGAAGTTCGGGATCGCGATGCGGAACGCGTTGTCGCCCGTCCGTGCGATCGTGACATCTTCGCCGTTGATGCCGACCATGGTGTCGAACTCGTACTGCAAGAGAACCGAGCGGTCGGTCCACGGGATGGCGATGCCGTTGATGTCCTGGATGTCGGCCTTGGGCTTCAGATCGGCGATGGCCGATCGAACAAGCACGACCTGCTCTTGCAGTTCGACAGACTTGATGACCTGGATCTCACGCTGCTCGCTCGCGCCGAACGATCTTCCGACCCAGAGCCCACCCACGGCCGCTGCGGCGATAGCCAGGATCACGAAGAGCACCAGCAGGAACTTTGCCCAGCCGGGCGTCCTCGATCGCGGCTTCTGCGGGTGGACGGCAGGGGGCGTGGCGGTAGCGGTCATGCGGTGAATCTCCCCAAATGGATGCGGCGGTGCATTCGTACTTCGAACCTAGAGGTTGCGCAGGCGTGCCCGTTCACACGCCCGCCTGAACAATCAGCGCTTCGGCATCACGGACGCGCAGCTTGCCCGACATGAGCTCAGGCAACAGCGCGTCGCGCGTCGCGGCGAGCGTGCGATTCTCTGCCAACGCACCCCGGGCAGCATCGTGGAGTGGAGCAATCCGTGAGTCGAAAGCTATAAGCACCGTCTCCTCAGGGACCCGCACCGGAAGCCGCTTGAAATTCCCCCTGCTCAGCTCAAGGAAGGTTGCCCCATTTGCCCATGAAATGAACTCGTCGACTCGACTCTCCATCTCGTGGAACAGCCACCAACGCAGGCGGGGGTCGTGAGGTTCGACAGCGATGAAGCCCTGGTTGAGTGCTGTAGGGACACCGTTGATCGCCAGCGCACCGATAGTCGCGCGCGATGTCATGAGAATCGCGCCGGGCTCGAATAGCTTCGAGCTACATGCAGCGAGGCCAGCGGGCGCAATCCTTCGGGAGGTGGACTCCAGGTACGGCCCCACGAGAGCAGTCATGTCCGTCGGAGTCGCCCACCAGATATCACCGTCCCAGAGTGCAGGGTTCTTCGTGCTTGGGGTTCCTCCGCCACTAATGTCCGCGATCTCTTCGAACCTTGGGCCCCACGCCACGTGGCGCACGGTCGCGGCGAAATCGGTTGAAGCGAGCTGTATAACTGTGGCGGCGAGGGCGGTGTTGGCGGCGATCTTGTCGTCGAGGGCGCCCAGTATCTCGGCGATCGCCTGCTGTTCGCGGAGCGATGGAACCCAGACCTCGAACGAACGAATGTCCGGCACATTCAGGTGGTGGACCGTGGATCCCTCCGCTTTGACCAGCAGCCCTGCCTGAGCAGCAGGCGCGGTAAGTGCGTAGTAGAGGAATTTGCTGTCGACGACATCAGGGTCCGGCCGCAGCAGGACAGTGCGCTGACCTGGGGCGACGTTCGCGACGTCTGGAAGACGAACGACCGGACCGACAGGTGCTTCGCGAGCGAACAGAAGATCGCCCGCCCGTGGAGAGAGTCGACGTGTCCATGCTTCGAATGTTTCGCGAGAAATGCGCCTCGCTTCCGCATAGTTGATGCGATGATCTCGCATGGCTGGCGTTCCTACCGCGAAATACTCTCCAGCCTCATCGATGGGGGCCGTCTTGTGCTCACAATCGACGATGTGCGAGCAGGCGACATCGAGCCTCACGAAACTCGCTCCAACTGCTCACGCACAACCTCGGCGAGTCTGGCCGACTCCGCGAACTGGATATCGAGCTCCCCGCGCAGGCGCGCGAGCTTCTCCTCAATCTGCTCGCCGTCGGCTTCCGCCTCGGCGGCACCGACATAGCGGCCCGGAGTCAGTGCATAATCAGCGGCCTTGATCTGAGCGAGCGTGGCCGAGTAGCAGAACCCCGGAACGTCGGCGTACTCGTCGGGCGCAGCATCCGATTCGACGCCCCGCCACGTGTGGAACGTTCCCGCGATCCGAGCGATGTCCTCGTACGACAGCGCACGCTCGGCGCGGTCGACCATGTGGCCGAGGTTGCGGGCGTCGATGAAGAGCACCTCGCCGGCGCGCTTGCCCTTGTCCTTCGCGAAGAACCAGACGCACACCGGGATGCCGGTCGACCGGAACAGCTGGGTCGGCAGCGCGACCATGCAGGAGACGAGGTCGGCTTCGACGATCTCGGCGCGGATCTGGCCCTCACCACCCGAGTTCGACGACATCGAGCCGTTGGCCATCACGACGCCGGCCTGACCGCCGGGTGCCAGCTTCGACAGGATGTGCTGGATCCACGCGTAGTTCGCGTTGCCCGCCGGCGGCACGCCGAATCGCCAGCGCGGGTCGGACTCGTTGCGTGCCCAGTCTTTGATGTTGAACGGTGGGTTCGCCATGACGAAGTCGGCCTGCAGGTCGGGGTGCAAGTCGCGGGCGAACGTGTCGCCCCAGCGGGGGCCGAGGTTGCCGGTGAGCCCGTGGATGGCGAGGTTCATCCTCGCCATGCGCCACGTGCGCTCGTTCAGCTCTTGCCCGTAGACCGAGATGTCGGATCCTTCGCCGTGGTGGGCGTCTCGATGTCGGCGAGCGCGCGTCGGAGCGGTGCGATCGTGCGCGGGGCGACGCGACGGAACATCCACCGCTTCCACGATCCCGGCCCGGCGGGCGCCCCGGCGATGTCTGCGGCAACGATCTCAGGCACGAGACCACCGGAATCAGCGGTGGTGATGCGCAACACGCGGGCCGGGGAGGCAACGACTTTCGAGCCGTCGGTGTCGACCCACGCGGCGGCGGAGGGGCTGGTGCGGAAGATCACATCGCCGGGGCGGGTCAGCTGCGCCGAAGGGTGCCGGGTCGCGAACGCGAGGTGCTCGACGCGGTTGCGGCCGATCGACCCGAGTTCGTCAAGATCGGATGCGGTCACGACGATGAGTCCTTCTGGGCCCAGCAGGTCAGGGTCGAGGCGGGTGCCTTGAACCCTCCTCAAGTGCCCGGCATTGATGAGTTCCTCCACGGACGTGGCGCGCGGGACGTCGTGCGGATCGGGCACGAACTCGATCGGCTCGATGTCGGAGCGAACCGCCTCGGCCGCGATGTCGAGGAGGGCAGGAAGTTCTGCCGCGTCCTCGGTCGCAGTTGCACGCTGTCGCGTCGCCGATGCCACCAGGGAGCCGCTTCGTGCCTGGAGCGACGTCGTGCGCACAAAGGCCGCGAACCGGAACTGATGCGCGCGCAGGGCCCGACCAGCGCCCATGCCCGCCATCAGGTCCGAGATCAGGTCGGCGCGCGTCGCGGGGGTGAGCTTCACGCCGGTGAGATCTGCGACCGCGGTGATTCGCTGCGCGGGTGCAACCTCGACTGTTGGCTCCCCGAGTATCCAGAGGGCGAGGGATTCGCGCACCGCACTGTCGACGAGCCCGGCTGGCAGACGTGCGATGCCTCGCACACGGCCGGAGCGAAGGATGTCTGCGCGCGCTTGCTCTTCGGTGGGCGACAACGGGTCGACGAGCGCCCGCGCGGGGCCGATGACAACCGCCGCATCCGCGCTCCGCAGCGAAAGAGAGACGTCGTCCACCGCTCGCAAGATGGCGACCCCGTCCTCGCCGCGACCAGAAGGAACGCGGACGACGAAAACCGAGCGGCGGGCCGGGTCGGCTTCGTCGGCGACCCAATGATCATCGACGAGCAACTGGCGTCGCACGTGGCGAGACTCCGCGCCGACCGGCACAACGATGTCCACATCGTCGCCGAGCCGGCGCGCGACCGACGAGGACAGCGCGGCGTCCCTCGCATCCAGTGTCACCGTGGTGTCCTGACCGGCGAGGGCGAGCGTGGCGTCGACGACCAGGGCGATCGCGTCGGCGACGAGCGGTCCAGCCGATCCCGCAACCCGGTCCGAAGCGGCGTGGCGGCGGGCGACAAGCGCCAGCGCGGCCGACGGCGAGTACGCCGCGTCGACGAGGCGGGTGGCGTAGGAGAGCCACGGCGCTCCCCGGTCCACGTGAGCGAAGATCTCACGCCGCAGCAAGCGATCGTCAGGGTCCGCGGCGTCGGCAGCCTCTTTGACCTCTGAAGGCGTGAGTTCGGCAAGCTCGTCGACCTGCGCACACAGAGCGATGAGTGCCTGCAGTTCGGCGACAGAGGCCGCGTCGGAGAAGGAGAAGTCGGCTGGAGCTGCAGCCGCCGCCGCGTCCCCACGCGCCTCCGGATTGTTGCCATGTCCGGTGCGCACGAGCCAGTCGGCGACCTGATCGGCCTCGAAACAGGCCCGGCCGCCCTCGACGTTGATCGCCCGCGGGAAAGGATCCGGCGACGACGCGAACCTCGACCGCCACATCGATGCCACGGGTCGCTGCACACCGGCCAGCCGGGCGACGCCGGCCAGGTCGATGAGGAGCGAAGGCGCTGTGGACATGGGGCCAACCTACTCCGCACCAGGAATTACTGCCGTCTCATGGCGATAAGGCGGCTTATCACAGGCCTGTTCTTTCCCGACACGGTTCTGTTCCACGATCTGTTTGGCGGCATCACGTCGCTGTCGCAGGCGGGGCGTTGCGGGGGGCCGCCCCGTCTGCGGGTTCCACCTCCCGCCCCTGGAGATGCTCATGACCCCCATCACACCGGCAGGCGGCGGCGCGACCGACGTCGTCGCGGACGCGGTCTCGTTCCTTGTCTCCGACCGCGCGTCGCGCACGACCGAAGCATCACTCGATGTGAGCGGAGGAAGCACCATCGGCGGCCGACGATCCGGAACCGGTACGGTCGCGCTGCGCTAGTAGTCGCCGTCGAGCTCACCGACCCCGTGAGCGTCGCCCCGCGCTGGGATAGATCGACCGCTCGTCGCGCTGAGGAGATCACCCTGACCTTCACCACCGTCCTCATAGGCTGGAAGCCATGAGTCTCATCGACCCGAAAGCCGCGGCCGCCGAAAGGGATCGAAAGCTCGTCGGCTCGCCACGGGCACTGACGGCCACCCTCCTCTGGGGGCTCGCCGGCTTCGCCGCCGCGACGGTCATCGGCTTCGGCATCGGCGGTTTCTTCGACCAGGTGCGCATCGTGTCGCTCAACAGCGTGTTCAGCACCTGGGACGGCGGCATCCTCGTCGCCGTCCGCTCGACGGCGCTGCCGGTGGGCATCATCGGCAGCATCATCACGATGGGCGCCTACTCGGCGTGGAACCACCGCTACACGGGCCGACGCACGTACTACGCCTTCCTCGGCCCGGCATCGATCGTCCTCCTCGGCCTCGCGACCGGCGTGCTCCTCTCGCTGCCGATGTGGGCGGCGCCGGATGCCGTTGGCGTCGCCGTCGACCCCGTCTTCCACGAGGACGAGGCCTGGGGCGTCGGTGCGTGGATCATGTACACCGGTATCTGGTGGCTGCCGGGCATCTTCATCGCCCTGGGTCTCACCAGCATCATCGGCCGCGTGCGCGCCCAGCGCTTCCGCCGGCGCAACACCGACCTGGCCGCCGAACTCCTCGCCAGCGGCCGCCTCGTCGACGCGGAGGTCACCTCGTCGCCGCTGTTGTCGGCGGAGGCCATGACCGCCTCGCGCGCGGCCGTCTCCCTCACGTTCGCGTTCGACGACGGGCAGGGTGCACGGCGCTGGGTGACGTGCCTCGCCCTCCTGCCGCCACGCGAAGTACCCGCCGAGGGCGAGACGCGTCCGCTCGTGTTCGACCCCCGCACGCCCTCCGACGTGAAGCGGATCTTCGTCTCTCCGACGGGAGACCTCGAGCCCTCGGCGTTCGTCGCCGTGCGCGCCGCCTGAGTCGGACACCGACGCCGACGCGCCTGGTACCTTTCCCCGTGCCGCGCACCGCGCGGGGGCGGGTGATCGGGGATCGTCGCGGTCGAGACAGGACGACCCCAGAGGCACGCCCGTCAGAGACAGGTATCGACGACGGTCTGATCGTCGAGCACGGCGACGATCCGCTCGGCCAGCGGCCAGTACGGGGCGTAGTGCGTCGGATCGCGATTGATCTGCACCCGATGGGCGACCTCCGTGGGCGCCGTCGCCGACCGCTCGGGCTCGGGCACCTTCTCGACCATGGCGCGGTAGAACAGGCTCGCCGCCGTGTAGGGATCGAGCCGCTGCTCCCGCGTTCCCCAGCCGTCCTGCTGCTGGAAGAGACCGATCGAGGTCGTGCGTGAGCCGTCGGGGTTGGTCACCCCGCTCGTCTCCCAATCGCCGTAGTCGATGTTCTGCAGACTCGACTCGCCCAGCGCCGTCATCACCGCGATCGTCTGGTCGCGCACAGGCAGTCCGGCATCGCGGCCGGCCGCCACGATGCTGCGTGCGTTGTCGAGCTGCTGCCGCCCGAATCCCTCGGCCTCCGCGCAGACGGCGGCATGGCGCACGGCCTGCCCGATCGCCACCCCCGCCACGCCCAGCCCGATGGCGAGCACGGCCACCACCGCCAAGGCGACCGCCCGGCGACGACGCAGCTGCCGCCGCCGTCGGGCGCTGAGCACCGGACGACGGCGAACGGATCGACGCCTCGCCGAGCCGCCGCGGCCGGATGTCGAGGAGCGCGAGGTCACCGCGGCATCCTGTCACGCGCGACTATCCGTCACCCGAACGTCGGCTGATCACCGGCCGGAGGGCACCCGACGATGGGGATGACGCCGCCTCAGCCGATCGGCTCCACGGCGTCGCGCACGCGGCGCCCGGCGGCGCGCACGGCGCCGATGGATGCCGCGATCACCAGGACGATTCCCACGATCTCCAGCCACGCGAGATGCTGTCCGAGCAGTGCCCAGCCGGCCAGCGCCGCGACTGCCGGGGCGAGCGACATCAGAATGGCGAACGCCGCCGCCGGTAGGCGCCGCAGCGCGATCAGCTCGAACGCGTACGGCAGCGTCGACGACAGCAGGGCGACCGCGGCGCCGAGCGCGAGCATCTCCGGCCGCAGCAGCGCTGCGCCCGCCTGGACGATGCCGAACGGCAGCGACACCACGGCGCCGATCGCCATCGCGATGGCCAGCCCGTCCAGGCGCGGGAACGCGGCACCCACGCGCGCCGACGCGAGAATGTAGATCGCCCAGCTCGCCGCGGCGCCGAGGGCGCACAGCACGCCGAGGAGGTCGAGTCGATCCCATCCGCCGCCGGCCAGGGCGACGACGCCGATGAGTGCGACGCCGGCCCACAGCCAGGACGAACGACGGCGCCCGGCGATGATCGACAGCGCGAGCGGGCCGAGCACCTCGATCGTGACCGTCACTCCCAGCGGCAGACGTTGCAGCGCGAGGTAGAACAGCCCGTTCATCGTGCCCAGGACGACGCCGAACACGATGACGTCGCGCCACGCGTTCGCCCCGTGACCGCGCAGCCGTGGCCGCGCGACGGCCAGAAGGATCAGCGCGGAGAACGCGAGGCGCAGCATCACCATGCCCAGGGCGCCGACGTGCGGGAACAGCGTGACCGCGATCGCGGCGCCGCCCTCCTGACACACCAGTCCGGCGACGACGAGGCCGACCGCGGCCGGTGCTCCAGATGCGGGGGTGCGCGCGGCGCTCACGCGGCGCTCATCGGCAGCTCACACCGTGCTCGATCTCACGGGATCGGGCATACCGCGGCGGCCGTCACCTGCGCGGCCATGTCCTCCGCCGTCCACGGCAGCCCCGCCTGCGGGGCGGTGCGTCCCGAAGCCGCCGGCGCCTTCGACGCGATGGCCGCGAGCTCCCACGCGAGACTGCGGACGAGGTCGCTCGACGCCCGCGAGTTGTTCAACGTGACGACGACGCTCATCCCAGTCGTGCTGTCGGCGAACGCGGCCGTCAACGCACCGGGGACCGAGCCGTACTGCCCGACGAGGCTGCCGGCCTGGTACGCCCCACCACGCGCGGTGAACCACGACGGACCGTTCGCCACCGCCGGCAGCGGGTTCTCGAAGCGGCCCGGCGCGTCGTAGGGACGGAGCCCCATCGCCAGCGCCTGCACGTATCGACCCGTGTCGGCGAGATCGCTGATGACACCGGATGCCGTGAAGCCGGCACTCGACGACAAGCCGACCACCGGGGTGGGAGCGGTGCACGCCGCGCTGCCATCGGCCGCGGTGCCCGTCCACAGGCCGTCCAGCTCGGCGGTGCCGTTGTCGGGCAGCGATGTGGAGGTCATCCCGTTCGGACCGAACACGTACTGCTGATAGAGCTGCGACGCGGTCTTGCCGGTCGCGCGCTCGAGGGCGAAGCCCAGCAGCACGTACCCGGTGTCGGAGTCGGCGAACACGGTTCCGGGCTGGGCGGTCAGTCCGCGCGACATCCCGAAGGCCATCAGCTCCCGCGGCGTCCAGACACGGGAGGGAGTGGCGCGTATGCGCGCGTCGATGCTCGGATCGTGCGGACCGATCCCCGACGTCGAGTCGCAGAGCTGACCGAGCGTCAGGCCGTCCCGAGCGCCCTGGTCCCCCAGGCCCGTCACATATTTGCCGACCGGATCATCCAGCGAGACCACGCCGTCGTGGACGAGCCCGTAGAGCACGTCGCAGGTCATCGACCGCGTCACCGCACCGGCGTGGAAGGTCATGGCGTCGTTCACCGCGGCGCCGCCGGGAGCGACCGTGCCGACGCCCGCGTCCCAGACACCCGCCCACGGAACACGCACGCCTACGATCGCAGCCGAAGCCCCCGAGGCCGCCACCGCACGCTCGACGGCCGTCTGCAACTGGGCCTGCACATCGCCGCCGATGGCGGCATCCACCTGATCCGGCAGTGGCAGCGCTACCGTGTCGGTCGACGAGCACGCGGCCAGCGCGATCGCCACCGCGAGCGTGCCGGCTACCGCCGCAAGACGCCGCGATCGACGAAAAGCCCGCATCCTCACCCCCTGGTCAGTCCCTTCAGCGTAGATCACGATGCGCAGACGACCCGACGCCGTGACGCTCCTGTGACGAATCCGTCGCGGGAGCCATTGCGCCGGCGCAGACCCGTGGCACCGCGCACACCCGCCCCTAAGGTGGGTGCCATGGCGCACACCTTCGACGACGACACGCTGACCGGCGTTCTCGGCCACATGAACGACGACCACTCCGACGACAACCTGCTCATCGCGCGGGCGTTCGCGCCCGAGGTCGACGTCGTGGCATCAGAGATGGTCACGTTCGACGGCGCGGCCGGTCAGTGGCACGTGACGCTCGCCGACGGCGGCGAGGACGTCATCCGCGTCCCCTGGCCCGGAGGGCAGATCAGCGAGCGTCGGGACGTGCGCCGCGAGATCGTCGCGCTGTACGACGAGGCGTGTGCACGACTGGGGATCACTCCGCGCCCGCACGGATGACCACAGGGGCCGTCCGGCCGCCCAGCGATCCCGCAGACAACCTTCAGTTTAGGTGAGCCTTAGTTTCAGATACACTGACGGCTGTGACCGAGCCGATCCCGTTCTCCGCCGCCCTGCGCGAGCGTTCGCGCACCGCCCACTCCGGCAGCGAGCACGCCGGGTTCATGGACGACCTCATGCGCGGCCGCGGCACGCGCGACGACTACGTCGCGCTCGTCGCCCAGCACTGGTTCATCTACGACGCCCTCGAGGCCGCCGCCGACGCGATGCGCGATGACCCGGTCGCCGCGCCCTTCATCAGCGAGAAGCTCACGCGCCTGCCCGCCATCGAGGCGGATCTCGCCTTCCTCATCGGCGACGACTGGCGCGAACGCATCGCGCCGCTTCCGACGACCCGCCGCTACGTCGAGCGCATCCGCGAGGTGGGCACGACCTGGCCGGGCGGCTTCGTGGCCCATCACTACACCCGCTACCTCGGCGACCTCTCCGGGGGCCTGTTCATCGGAAAGCTCATGGCGCGCCAGTTCGGCTTCGAGACGAACGGCATCGGCTTCTACCTCTTCGACCAGATCGCCGACCCCGCCGCTTTCAAGGATGTCTATCGCGAGCAGCTCGACGCCGTCGCATGGGATGCCGAGGAGCGCGAGCGCGTCATCGATGAGGTGCTGGCCGCGTACCAGTTCAACACCGACCTCTTCGTCGATCTCGCCACCGCCAAGGCCGCCGCCGCGGCATCCGCCTGACCCGCGTTTCGACTCCTCGCGGGCCGGTCAGAAGCCCGCGGCGCGGACCCCGGCCATGAACCGGCGGACGTCGGCATCCACGAGGATGTCGCTCGGGCGCAGCGGGCGCGACAGGTAGAGGCCGTCGAGCGAGGTCAACCGCGACAGCGCCACGTACGTCTGCCCGGGTGCGAACGCTCCCGAGCCCAGGTCGATGACGGCGCGGTCGTACGTCTTGCCCTGCGACTTGTGGATCGTCACCGCCCAGGCCAGTCGCAGCGGGAACTGCGTGAACTCCGCGACGATCTCGCGGGTGAGCTTTCGCGAGCCCGGGTCGTACGCGTAGCGGAACCTCTCCCAGACGGCCGGCTCGACGTCGACCTCTTCACCGTCCAGCTCGACCCGCACCGTCCCCCCGGCGATGCGCGTGACGGTGCCGATCGAGCCGTTCACCCAGCGCGGGCCGTCGCCGCGACCGCCCACATCGTTGCGGAGGAACATGACCTGCGCGCCCACCTTGAGCTGCAGCTCGGTGTCGGCGGGGTACGACGCCTCGCCCCGCCCGAAGTCGCCGCTGACGTCGGCGCGCGCCGTCTGCACCGCGCCCGGCAGGGCGTCGAGGTGGCGCTGGTTGATGCGCGACACGATGTCGTTGCGGGTCGCCAGGGTGATGATGGGAGGCTCGCCCTCGACCGGTTCGGGCACCGGGCGGGCACCCGCGGCGTTCAGCATGCCCGCGATCTCGGCGGTCACCACCCCGTGGCGGACGGCGTTGAGCATCGCCTTGAAGCCGTCGTCGGACTGGCGGTGGATCTGGCGCAGTTCGCGGATGTGCAGGGGCGCCCCGACGCGGCCGAGATCGAGCAGCCCGTCGGAGCGGATCGCCGAGCCGTCCGTCGAGGGGCCCGCCCACACCTGGGCGTCGAAGAACCAGAACGAGCGGTAATGGTCCTGGATGTAGCGCAGCTCATCGCCGCGCGGCGGCACGGGCGAGAGCTGGTAGGGGTCGCCGAACATGATGATCTGCACGCCGCCGAACGGCTCCGAGCGCCGGCCCCGCGCTTGGCGGAGCGAGCGGTCGATGGCATCCATCAGGTCGGCGTTGACCATCGACACCTCATCGATGACGAGGGTGTCGATCGCCTTGAGCACCCGCCGCGCGGGTTCGGACTGCTCCAGCTCGCTGTCGGCGATGAGGCCGATCGGCAACCGGAAGAGGGAGTGGATCGTCTGCCCCTCGACGTTCAGGGCAGCCACCCCCGTCGGGGCGCAGACGGCGATCTGCTTCTCGGTGTTCCAGGCGACGTGCTGCAGGAGAGTGGACTTGCCGGTGCCCGCGCGCCCGGTCACGAAAACGTGCTCCCGCGTGTCCTCGATGAGGCGGAAGAGCTCCTCCTGCTCGGCGGAGAGGGAGGGGATGCTCACCGGATCCATGCTAGCCATCAGGAAGGGTTTCCTAGACTGGAGCTGTGGACGGGGTGGTGGGTGAGCAGGCGCGCGCCGCAGAGGCGGGTACGGATGCCGCGACGCGCCGTTCCCCGGCCCGTCGCGGAAGCCGCCGACTGGCGTTCGACCTGACCGCCCTGTCGGTCGTCGGTCTGCTCCTGGTGGGCGCGATCGGGGCGGCGACCGCCACGGTGTACCGCGATCTGTACAGCCCCGGCGCCTTCGTCACGCGCTATCTCGATCTGCTCAGCCAGGGGCGCGTCCCCGAAGCCCTCGCCCTGCCCGGCGTGCCGATCGCATCCTCCGATCTCACGGATGCCGGGCTTCCCACCGATGCGAGCGAAGCCCTCCTGCGCCGCGCGGCGCTTGCCCCGCTCAGCGACATCCGTGTGGTGGGCGAGCAGGAATCCGACGGGGTCGAGCTCGTGACGGTGTCGTACCACGCCGGCCCGCACGCCGGCACGTCCACGTTCCGCGTGGAGCGGGCGGGGTGGGTCGGACTGGCACCGACCTGGCGATTCGCGCAGAGCCCGCTGGCGGTGATCGATCTGACCCTGCGCGGTGCCACCGCCTTCTCCGTGAACGGGTTCGCGGTCGACACCCGACAGGTCTCGCCCAACGGCACGAACGCCGATCCGCTGACCCCGGTCGCGCTGCTCGTGTTCTCGCCCGGCCTCTACTCGATCTCGGTCGACACCCCGGTCTCCTCCAGCCCGGGCGTGGCGGTTCTGTCGGATACGCCGCAGGCCGAGGTGCCCGTGGACATCCAGACCCAGCCGACCTCCACCTTCGTCGATGTCGTGCAGGAGCGCGTCGAGTCGTTCCTCACCGCCTGCACGACCCAGCAGGTGCTGCAGCCCACCGGGTGCCCGTTCGGGCTGCAGGTGCGCAACCGCATCCTCGAGCCCCCGGTGTGGTCCATGGTCGACCAGCCCAAGATCTCCCTGCAGCCCGACGGCGCCGGGTGGTCGATCGTCCCCGCGAATGCCGCGGCGCACGTGGTCGTCGACATCAAATCGATCTTCGACGGCTCGGTGACCCACGTCGACGAGGACGTGCCGTTCCGGGTCGGCGGCACGATCACGATGCTCCCCGACGGGACCGCCTCTATCCAGGTGCAGTCCGGCGGCTGAGCCCGACGGGGCTGCCGCCGTCAGCGTGTGAGGCGGGCTTCCCGTGCGTCCCGGGCCGCGAGCTGCGCGAGCTGCGCGTTGTAGGCCTCCAGCTCGGCATCCCCCGTCCGATCCGCATGACGATCGCCGCGACGCTGGGCACGCTCATCGGTGCGACTCCACTGGATCGCCACCGTGATCGCCAGAATCAGGGTCGGGATCTCGCCGATCGACCACGCGATGCCGCCCCCGGTGTACTGGTCCACCAGCGGGGCCTCCCCCCACGTGCGCCCCATCGAGCCGAACCATTCGGCCACGAACAGTCCCGACGACATCATGATCGAAATGCCGAAGAACGCGTGCATCGCCATCACACCGATCAGCGTGAGCAGCCGGAACGGGTAGGGGTAGCGCAACGGCACGGGGTCGATGCCGACGAGTGACTGCACGAACAGGTAGCCCGAGATGAGGAAGTGGGCGACCATCCACTCGTGTCCCAGGTGGTCGTAGAGCGTCCAGCGGAAGAGATCGGTGTAGTAGAACGCCCAGAGCGATCCGACGAACATCGCCGCCGCGAACAGCGGGTGGGTGACCACGCGGGCGAACGGCGTGTGCACCGCCCACAGGATCCACTCACGCCCCCCACGCGAGCCGTCGTCGCGCTTGGCGATGGCCCGGGAGGCCAGAGTGACGGGGGCGCCGAAGAC
>NZ_MKRU01000019.1:0-21297 GCF_001897985.1 Microbacterium sp. 69-7
CCGTGTGCGACGACGAGCTCGTGCGCGCGCTCGGCATCCCGGGCAGCGACCGCGGCCACGATCTCCCGGTGCTCGGCGGCGGCGTGGGCGCGGGAGGCGGCGCTGCGCACCTCGAGCCAGCGCGTGCGGCTGAGGCGCACGAGCGTGCCGGCGATCGCGTCGACCAGGAACGGATTGCGCGACAGTCGTGCCAGGGCGACGTGGAAGTCGCTGCCGTCGCGCAGTACGGCGTCGGCGTCGTCGTGCTCGCTGCCGGCACGGGCGATCGCGCCGAGGCTTTCCAGTTCGGCGTCGTCGGCGCGGTCCACCGCGAGTGCGACGACGGCGGTCTCGAGCGCCTCGCGGTACTCCATGAGCGCGCGGATCTCGCTGAGGTCGATCGGCGTCACGCGCCAGGTGCGGTCATCGCGCCGTGTCAGTCCCTCGTTCTCGAGGCGCATGAGGGCGGCGCGGATGGGGGTGCGCGACGCGCCGAGCATCGACTCGAGTCCGCGTTCGCTCAGCCGCTCACCCGGCAACAGGTCGAGGGACAGGATGGCGGCGCGCAGGCGCTCGTACGGACTGCCGGTCTCGGGGGAAGTGGTCACGTCGCTCCTCTGGTGTACCAGGGTGGTATACCAGAGTGTACCCGACGGAGGATCAGACGATGCCGAGCACGAACACGACGACAGCGACGCCCACGCGGGCGTGGGTGATGCTGGCGCTGGGGGTGTTGGCGCAAGCCGCCGGAACCCTCCTCGTCTCGGCGCCGGCCTACCTGATCCCGCTCCTGCACACTCAGCGCGCCATGCCCCTCGCTCAGGCGGGTCTGCTCGCATCGGCGCCCACTCTCGGCATGGTGTGCACGCTCGTCGTGTGGGGCGTGCTCACCGACAGGTACGGCGAACGGCAGATCATCGCCGGCGGGCTCGTCCTCACCGCCGTGTTCTCGCTCGCTGCCGCCGCAGCGAGCAGCGACGGATATCTCGTTCTCGGCGTGCTCCTCGCCTTCGGTGGCGCCGCCTCGGCCAGCACGAACGCCGCGAGCGGTCGCGTCGTGAT
This sequence comes from Microbacterium sp. 69-7, assembly GCF_001897985.1. Classification (NCBI taxonomy): domain Bacteria; kingdom Bacillati; phylum Actinomycetota; class Actinomycetes; order Micrococcales; family Microbacteriaceae; genus Microbacterium; species Microbacterium sp. 69-7. The sequence continues at coordinate 1,042 of NZ_MKRU01000019.1, forward strand.
CGGCTGGTTCCCGGTGCAGCGCCGGGGGCTCGCGATGGGCATCCGCCAGATGTCCCAGCCGCTCGGTGTCGCCACCGCTGCGCTGACGGTTCCACCGCTGGCCGAGGGCGGGCTCGCCGCGCCCTTCGTCGTCGCCGCGGGGGTGACCGGCGCGCTCGCCGTGCTCTGCGCTTGGGGCATCCGCAATCCACCGCGCCCCGCGCGCCGCATCGGCCCGGCGGATGCCGCGACCAACCCCTATCGCGCCAGCGCGTTCCTCGTCCGCATCCACGTGGCCTCGGCTCTGCTCGTCGTCCCGCAGTTCGCGCTCTCGATCTTCGGCCTCGTGTGGCTGGTGACAGCGATGGGATGGAGTGCGGCGGCGGCCGGCGCGCTCGTGGCGGCGTCGCAGTTCGTGGGCGCGCTGGGCCGGATCGTCGTCGGCCGCCTCAGCGACCGCGTCGGCACGCGCGTCGGCGTGCTGCGGTGGGTGGCCGGCGCCGGTGTCGTGGCGATGGCGGCGCTCGCAGTCGCCGGCGCCGTGCACGCCGACGCGCTCGTCGGCGTGCTGTATCTCGTCGCGTCCACGATCGCGGTCGCCGACAACGGCCTCGCGTACACGTCGGTGGCCGAAGCGGCCGGACCCTTCTGGTCGGGTCGCGCCCTCGGCATCCAGAACACCGGGCAGTTCGTCGCGGCGTCGGCGGTCGGCCCGCTGGTCGGGTCGCTCGTCACCCTGGTCGGCTACCCCCTCGCCTTCGCGCTGGTCGGCGCGACGCCGCTCGCCGCGCTCGCGATCACTCCGCGCCGAGACCGCGGCATGCACGGTTAGCGTGGTGTCATGAACGACCCGCATCGCTCCACCGTCGTCGTCTCCGGTGCCGGCACCGGTATCGGCCGTGCCGCCGCCCTCCGCCTCGCCGCATCCGGTCGCCACGTCACCCTCGTCGGCCGCCGGCGGGCACCGCTCGAGGAGGTCGCCGCCCACGATCCGTCGTCGTTCCTGGTCGCGGATGCCGATGTCAGCAGCCCCGACGGTGCACGCCGCGTGGCCGGTGCCGTGCGAGAGGCGGGACTCGGCTGCGCGGGCGTCGTCGCCTCCGCCGGGGGCAACGCCCCCGCGGCGTCCGACGACAGCCTCGAAGCAGTCCGCGATCACTGGCGTGCGGGATTCGACCTCAACGTGATGACCGCGGTCCTGCTGGTCGAAGCGCTGCGACCCGCGCTGGAAGCCGACGGGGGACGCGTCGTGCTGCTGTCGTCGGTCTCGGCCCTGCGTGGCTCGCGGACCGGTTCGTACGGGGCGTCCAAGGCTGCCCTGCACGCGTGGATGTTCGATCTCGCCGCGCAGCTGGGCCGCTTCGGCGGCACCGCCAACGTCGTCGCACCGGGATTCGTGCCCGGGACCGAGTTCTGGGCGGGGGTCTCGGACGACGTCGTGCAGAACCGCATCGCGCAGACCCTCGTCGGCCGGGTGGGCACGGCCGAGGAGATCGGCGGGATCATCGCCTGGCTGCTCGGTCCGGATGCCGGGTGGGTTACCGGCCAGATCGTCTCTGCGAACGGCGGCATGGTGCTCGGACGCTGAACGCCGCCGGTCACTCGGCATCCGCCGACTCGCATCGGCGCGGGATCAGTGCAGATCGTGGAGCCGTCGCAGCGTCTCCTCGGCGCCGCGACCGTCGCGCTCGGCGAGCTGGCGTCGCAGCGCGTCGAAGAGGTCGACGCGACCGGCCGCTGCCGTGAGGAACGGGTCCCAACCGCGCAGATTCCGCTCGATCGCCAGCGCCACCTCGCGAACGACGCCGATGAACACCGTGTTGTGGGTGGCGCGGGTCATGAGCTCGAACATCTGCGTACAGCGGGAGAACAGCGACGCGATGTCGCGGTGCGCCGCGCTGTCGACGACGGTGCCGGCCACCGCGACGATGTCGTCGAGCTCGTCGTCGGTGGCGTTGGCGAGCGCGAGACGGATCGCGTTGCCCATGAGGTAGGCGGTGAACACTCCGGTTTCGCGTCGCACGCGCTCGTCGGGCACGGACACGCGGGTGTAGCGCCCGACGGCGATCTCGACGAGGCCGAAACGCTCCAGACGCTGCAGAGCCTCTCGCACGGGAGTGCGCGAAATGCCCAGCTGTGTCGCGATGTCGACGTCGCGCAGCCGTTCTCCGGGCGCGAGGGAGCCATCGACGATGGCCGCGCCGATGCGCGCGTAGACCTCATCGCTCAGGCTCACGCCAGTGGTCAGATCGTTGTGATCGATCGGGTGTAGATAAGCAGACATCTTGGTGAGACGGTTCGGGTCATCTCAGAGACGAGTGTACGGCCGCCGCCGCCCGCCGCGGGAGCGTGTCAGGCTTGCCACCTTTGGCTGTGTTCTTGCAACGTTTGTGTCACCTTGTCTCATCTGATACTGCGCGAGGCCATGCCGACCGTTAGCGTGGAGCCCGTCGGCGCACTCGCGTCGTCATCGCACGTCAGTAAGGCAGTTCATGAGCACCAGCGGTACCGTCAAGTGGTTCAACTCGGAGAAGGGCTTCGGGTTCATCGCTCCCGATGAGGGCGGCGCTGACGTCTTCGCCCACTACTCCGCCATTCAGTCGGGCGGCTACCGCTCGCTCGAGGAGAACCAGCGCGTCGAGTTCGAGATCGCCCAGGGCCCCAAGGGCCTGCAGGCGGAGAACATCCGACCCCTGTGAGTTCGACGGCCCGCTTTCGAGCGGGCCGTTTTCACGTCGGAACGAGCCGTCGTCCGCACCTTGTGTGACGGCGGCTCGTTCGTCGTGAGCGAGGATCACTCCAGATCGAGCCGCACGATGTGCTCGGCGCCGACGGCGGCAGCGGCGATCGCCGCGCAGCGCCCCTCTTTCTCGGCCGAGCTCAGTCGGCGTGAGACGCGGACTCTTCGTCGATGAGCAGCAGTGCCCGCAGCTGCGCCGCATCTTCCACGGCGGCGGACGCGCCATCGGCCTCGTGTGGCCAGCTGAAACCCCAGCGCACGAAGATCACCGGCACCCCCTGTGCGGCGCCGCCCTCGACGTCGTGGTGACGGTCGCCGATGAGGACCGGACGGCTCGTGTCGACTCCGGCCGCGTGTAGGCGGCGGAGGGCTTCGGCGACGATGTCGGACTTCGACGCGAGCGTCTTCTCATCGGGGGTGGAGCCCACCATCGCCGTCATGTGCGGCGCCAGGTCGAAGTGCTCCATGAGGGCGACGACCTGCACCTCCGGCTTCGAACTCGCGGTCGCCTGAGCGATGCGTGCGGTGTCGAGGTCGGCGATGATCTCGGCCACTCCCGGGTAGAGCCGCGCTCCCGTGGTGTACCCGTCGGCCTTGCCGAGGGTGCGGTAGTACGCGACGGCCTCGGTGGCCTGTTCCGGCGTCATGCCGACGTTGTCCTGGAACGAGTTGAACATCGGCGGACCGATCCAATGCACGAGCTCGTCACGCGTCGGCGCGGGCTTGCCGAAGTGCTCGAGGGCGGTCGTGAGACGGCGGAGAATGCCGTCGGAAGCATCGACGAGGGTCCCGTCGACGTCCCAGAGCACGCACGTGAAAGGGGATCGCATCGTCATGGGTCCAGCCTAGGGTGCTGTCAGAACAGTCGCGGCGCGCCCGATTCGACGCCCTTCATACCCTCGTAGTCGAGTGTCACGCAGCAGATGCCGCGGTCGCCGGCGAGCGTCTTGGCTTGCGGTTTGATCTCCTGGGCGGCGAACACTCCTGCCACCGGCGCGAGGTGGGGGTCGCGGTTGAGCAGCTCGAGGTACCGGGTGAGCTGCTCAACACCGTCGATGTCGCCGCGGCGTTTGACCTCGACCGCGATCGTGCCGCCGTCCGGGTTGCGCAGCAGCAGATCGACGGGGCCGATCGCCGTCGGGAACTCCCGGCGCACGAGAGTGAGACCCTCCCCGATCACGTCGACCTGCTCGGCGAGCAGCCGCTGCAGGTCGGCCTCGACACCGTCCTTCTGCAGGCCGGGATCGACGCCGAGCTCGTGCGACGAGTCGTGCAGCACCTCGTAGATCCGCACGAGCAGGGCATCGCCGGTCTTCGCGTGGGTGACCCGCCAGTGTTCGATCACGCCGGCCGACGCCGACTCGGCATCCGGCGCCTCGACGCTGAGGGTGCACGGGGGGCTCATCCAGTTGAGCGGGGCGTGCTGGATGTCTCGATGGAACGCGACGGTCCCGTCGGCCTTGATCATGATCAGGCGAGTCGCCAGCGGAAGATGGGTGTTCAGCCGTCCGGAGTAGTCGACGGAGCAGCGGGCGATGATGAGACGCACCCGTCCAGTCTCGCAGGGCGCGCGGGAAGAACCCGCGCGGTCGCTCAGAAGGGTGGCACGGATTCCGCTGGTGCATGCGGTGGTGGGTCGACCGTGAACGCCACGAGGGGGACGGGGGCGTCTTCTCGGTAGACCCGTCCGGTGGGTGAGGTCCATTCGAGGATGCCGCCGGGGTGTTGTCGCACTCTCCAGGAGGTGAACTGCTTCATCGAGTGGTGCCGCTGACACAGGTGGGCGAGGTTCCAGAGGGCAGTGGGGCCGCCCTGCGCGTGGTCGACGGTGTGGTCGATCTCGCAGCGGATCGCGGCCCGTCGGCATCCGGGGAACCGGCAGTGCTGGTCGCGGGCGCGGAGAAATCGGCGCTGCGACTGTGCGGTGCGGTACCGATCGACGGCGAGGACGGTCCGCTCTACCGGGTCGGTGAGGATCCGGGTGAGCGTGGGCGCGTTTGCGGCGAGAGCGCGGGCGGTGTCGGCGTCGACCGGGGTACGTCCGACGAGGTCGGCGGGTCCGTCGTCGGCGTCGAGCAGGGTGAGTGCGGGGACGATGACCTGAACCTGCGCACGGATCGCGCCCAGGGCCCCGGGCCGGTCGCCGACCGCGCTGGGGTCGACGGTCGGGCTGCCGGTGAGCAGCATGTCGCTGAGCACGTCGGCGCGAATCTGAGCCATCGTCCGCGTATCGCCATCGCCAACGCCGTCGCCCTCGTGATGGCGGCTGTCGGCGATCACCATCGCCTGCTGCGTAAGACGGTCGAGGATGCCGTGGGCGATGACCGTCGGCACTGTCGCGACGAGGTCGGACATGCCATCAGCCCCGGGGATCACCCGGACCCGGCGGCACGCGCTCGCCGTGCGGTGGCGCTCGGTGAAGGAACGCTCCGCGGTGCGTTCGGCGAGAATCTCCACCGCCGCCCGCACCCGGTTGGGCGTATCCCCCTCACAGAGCCGGATCGCCTCCGCTTCGAACTCCGCCCGCCGCTCGGCGGGAACGAGCCCGCCGGCATCCACGATCACCCGCACATGACCACGCGTGATCCGCTCCGCCTCCCACGCGTCGAGGGTCGCGGGGTAGCTTTCGACGAGTTCACGCGCCTCACCGATCCGCTGCTGCACCGTCCGATCGGTCACCCGCAGCACCCCACCCAGCTCCGCCGCGATCGAGCGCAACACCATGTCGTGCTCCCGCACCGACCCCCGCTGTGCCGCCGCCTCCCGCTCCGCGAGCTGACCCGCCCGCGCCAGCACCCGCACCTCCGCGACCTGCGCCGCCGTCACAGCGCGAGCCACCGCCTCAGTGTCCGCAACGAGACCCGACAGTACAGCCACGAACCGGCCGCCGCTGTCGGTCTCGATGACGCCCCCCGGCGCGATCTCCGTCATACCCCGAGTGTACGGCGACCTTCGGACATTTGTTCGATCTACCCACAGGTGACCCTCGCGGCATCCCGGGGAGAGCGACCGCCTCAGTGGTGGCCCGCGCCCACCTTCGACCCCGCGATCGGCTTGGCGGCGCCGGATGCCAAGCCGCTCATGGCGATGAGCCCGACGATGATCCAGAGGGTGTTCAGGATGCCGATCTGGTGGCTGACCCAGCCGAGCACCGGCGGTCCGCAGAGGAAGGCGACGTAGCCGATGGTCGCCGCTGCGGAGACGGACGCCGCGGCCCTGCGAGGATCGTCGGCCGCAGCCGACATGCCGAGGGGGAAGCCCAGCGACGCGCCGGCGCCCCACAGGGCGACGCCGATGAAGGCGATCGGAATGTTCGGCGCGAGAATGAAGACGACCAGGCCCACCCCGGCGGCCACCGACAGGGCGCGCAGGGTCCACACGCGACCGATGCGGTCGACGAGCGGGCCGCCCACCGCGCGGAACACCGTCATCGCGACGGAGAAGACCGTGAGGAAGACCGCTCCGGTGGCCTCCGACCCGTTGTGACCGTCGACGACCGCGATCGTCAGCCAGTCGTTCGCACTGCCTTCGGCGAAGGCCATGCCGAGGATGATGGCGCCGATCGCGTAGGTGCGCGGATCGCGCCAGACCTCGAGCGCGGCGTGCAGACGCTCACGGCGCGCCGGAGACGCGGCATCGGGGTCGACCGTGACCTGCGCCTGCAGGGGGATGGATCGCAGCGCGTTGGCCGTGATCACGAGCCAGACAACGGCCACGGTGCCGAGGTGCCACGATGCACCGACGCCCCAGGCCGTCATCGCGACGCCGATACCGGCGCCTGCGACGGTGCCGAGGCTGAAGAACGCGTGGAAAAGCGGCATGAGAGTGCGCTCGAACGCCTGCTCGACCTCGGCCGCCTCGACGTTCATCATGACGTCCGTGGCGCCGAAGCACAGGCCGAGGGTCGCCAATCCGATCACCGTCAGGGGATAGGACGACAGCGCGTCCACTCCCAGCGCGGCCAGGAACAGGCCGATGGCGATGCCCACGATCGTGACGGACAGTCCGCGCTTGGCGCCCCAGCGAACGACCACGACGTTGGCCGACATCACGCCGATGAGCGAGCCGACACCCATGGCGAACAGCAGGATGCCGACCTCGAAGTCGTCGATCGCGAGGTTCTGCTTGACGGCCGGCAGCCGCGACGCCCAGGACGCGAAGGTCACGCCGCACAGGAGGAACAGCGTGAAGATCGAGGTCCGCCAGCGGACGAGCTGGCGGCGGTCGAGGCGGGAGCGTGAGATCACCCCCTCACTGTATCCACATTTCTCGAATCGATTCGATGCCTCGACGACGAGCGCGCCACATCCCCGATCCCCGGCCCGAAACGATTCGACGCGGGTTAGCATCGGGGAGTGACGAACCGCCGGGCCACCATCGCCGACGTCGCCCGCGTCGCGGGCGTCTCGCCGTCGACGGCCTCCGTCGTCTTCAGCGGCAAGACCCCGGTCTCGGACACCACGCGACTGCGGGTCATCGAGGCCGCCGACTCCCTCGGCTACACCGGGCCCGACCCCCGCGCCGCCTCGCTGCGTCTGGGCCGCAGCGGCATCGTCGCCGTCGTCGTCGGTTCATCCTTGAATTTCATGTTCGTCGACCCCGTCCAGCGACTCCTGATGGACGGGCTCGCCGAAGCCGTCGCCCCCCTCGGTGCGGGCCTCCTCCTCCTACGCCGCGACGCCGAGCTCGACATCGAGAACGCCCCCACCCTGACGACGGCGTCCATCGACGCCGCGGTGCTCATCGGCTGCGATGGGTCGCTCCGCGCGTCGCTGCCGATCGTCCAGGCCCGCGGCATCCCCGTCGTGGTGGTCGAAGGAGACGCCGGCGAGGGCATTCCCCGCATCGCTCTGGACAACCGTGACGCGCAGCGGCGGGCGGCGCAGCACGTCCGCGATCTCGGCCACACCCGCGTCGCGATCGTCACGCTGTGGCAGGACGCCGCCGGCACGGTCGGGTGGATCGCGCCGGACGCCGAGATCGCGGTCGACGTGACGCGCGATCGTCTTCAGGGAGCTCGTGACGTCTTCCCCGACGCGCCGGCCTTCGCGTGCGCGGGCAGCTCCATCGACGACGGATTCGCCGCGGGGCGCGTGCTGTTCGCCGACCCGCGCACCCGGCCCACCGCCGTCATCGCGCAGAGCGACCTTCTGGCCGCCGGTGTCATCCGCGCCGCCGAGGATGCCGGTCTGCGCGTGCCCCAGGACGTCAGCGTCACCGGGTTCGACGGCGTTCCCGTCGACGGGCTCGCCCCCTACGAGCTGACCACGCTCGTCCAGCCCGCGACGGTCAAGGGCCGCGCGGCAGGCGCCGCGATCGCTGCGATGCTCGACGGGCGTGAACCGGAGTCGGTCGACCTCACTTCCACATTCCGCATCGGTAATACGACCTCGCGCGCCGGGTGACACCAGGCGCCCGGTAGACTGGCCTTGCGACCCCCGCGACCCGTCAGGAGGCCAGATTGCTCGTGTTCCTGGCTGCGTTCGCGGTGATTCCGCTGGCGCTGCCGTGGCTGGTCGGGCGAATCGGCTCGCGAGCATTCTTCGTCGCAGCGCTGCTGCCGGTCGTGGCCTTCGTCCACGCCGCCATGGCCACGCCCGAGGTCATCGCCGGTCGGGTGCCGGCCGAGTCCCTCCCTTGGATCCCCCAACTCGGCATCGATCTCTCGATGCGCATGGACACCCTCAGCTGGGTCCTCACGCTCATCGTCACCGGGGTGGGAGCGCTCGTCCTGCTGTATTGCCGCTGGTACTTCGACGGCAAGACGCAGGGCGTCGGCCTGTTCGCCGCGGTGCTCCTCGGGTTCGCGGGGGCGATGTACGGACTCGTCCTGACGGACGACATCATCGTGCTCGTGATGTTCTGGGAGATCACCAGCATCCTGTCCTACCTGCTCATCGGCTTCTACCACGCGCGCGGCGCGAGCCGACGAGCCGCCCTCCAGGCCCTGCTCGTCACGACACTCGGCGGACTCGTGATGTTCGTCGGCGCGGTCATGCTCTCGGTGATCTACGGCACGAACAGCATCACCGCGATCGTGAGCGATGCGGCGGCCCTGCGGCCGGGAAGTGACGGACTGCTCGCCACCGCGATCGTTCTGCTGCTGGTCGGTGCGCTCAGCAAATCGGCCATCTTCCCCTTCCACTTCTGGCTCCCCGGTGCGATGGCCGCGCCCACGCCCGTGAGCGCGTATCTGCATGCGGCCGCGATGGTCAAGGCCGGCATCTATCTGATCGCCCGGCTCGCGCCGGCGTTCGCCGAGAACGAGCTGTGGCGACCGATCGTCATCGGTCTGGGAATCTTCACGATGCTGCTGGGCGGCTTCCAGGCGTTGCGCGAATCCGATCTCAAGCGCATCCTCGCCTTCGGCACGGTGAGCCAGCTCGGCATGCTGACCGTCGTGCTGGGCTACGGAGAGCGAAACTCCGCGCTTGCGGGTCTCGCGCTGCTGATCGGCCACGCGCTCTTCAAGTCGGCGCTCTTCCTCATCGTCGGCATCATCGACCGCCAGCTGTCCACACGCGACATCGGCGAACTGTCCGGCGTCGGGCGCCAGGCGCCCACGCTCGCCGTCGTGTCGATCATCGCCATCGCATCGATGGTCGGATTCGCTCCCACGGTCGGCTTCGTCGCGAAAGAGGCGGTGCTCACCTCGCTGCTCGAGGGCGGTACCCGCCCGGATGCTCTCATCCCGCTCCTCGGCATCCTTCTCGGCTCGATCCTCACGACCGCGTACGGCCTGCGTTTCGTATGGGGGGCGTTCTGGACGAAGAAGGATGCCGCGGGTGCGGCCCGCCCCGTCACACCGTGGCCCGATCCTCCCCTGGGCTTCCTTGCGGCGCCGATCCTGCTTGCGGCGTTGACCCTCGCCGCGGGCTTCACGGCCCCGCTGCTCGACACGGCGTTCTCGGGCTACGCCGACACACTGCCCGCCGTCGGCGGATACCCGTACCATCTCGCGCTCTGGCACGGGTGGGAGCCGGCGCTGTTCCTCTCGCTGGGCAGCATCGCGCTGGGCGCGGTGGTGTTCGCCGTCGCGCAGCGCACGGGACGGATGCCGCATCGCGTGCTCCCCTTCACCGCCGCCGATGTCTACAACCTGGTGCTCCGCCTGATCGCGCGCATCGCGGTGTGGACCACGACCTTCACTCAGCGCGGATCGCTGCCGGTCTACGTCGGCACGATCTTCGTCGTGTTCGTGGCGGCCGAGGGCACGGCACTGTTCGCCAGCGGCGACTGGCAGATCTCGCTCGACGCCTGGCAGACGCCCATGCAGCTGGTGGTCGCGCCGATCATGATCATCGCGGGGATCTTCGCGGTGCGGGCCCGAAAGCGCTACACCGGCGTCGTGCTGGTCTCGGCGACCGGACTCGGCATGGTCGCCCTGTTCGCAACCAGCGGTGCGCCCGACCTCGCGCTGACGCAGATCCTCGTCGAGACGGTCACCCTCGTGGCGTTCGCGCTGGTGCTGCGTCGGATCCCCGCGCGCCTGGGGGAGCACAATGCCTCCGTCAAGCCGATCCTCCGGGCGATCCTCGCCATCGCGGTCGGCGCGACGATGGCGATGGTCGCGATGGTCGCGACCGGAGCGCGCGTGGCGACGCCGATCTCCGAGCGTTTCCCCGACCTCGCCTACGAGCTCGGACACGGGAAGAACGTCGTGAACGTGGCCCTCGTCGACCTGCGCGGCTGGGACACGATGGGAGAGCTGTCGGTCCTGATCCTCGCCGCCACCGGTGTGGCCTCGCTCGTGTTCGTCACCCACCGCTCCGATCTCATCTCCCGGTCGATCTCGGCGCTGCCGACGGGCGTCACCCGCACGCGACGTCCCCTCATCGAAACGGCGGAGGGACCGCGGCCCCGCGGAAGCGATCCCGACAGCACGCGTCAGACATGGCTCGTGGGCGGCCAGAAGGTGCGCCCGGAGAACCGGTCGATCCTGCTCGAGGTCATCGTGCGGATCCTCTTCCACACGATCATCGTCGTGTCGATCTACCTGCTCTTCGCCGGTCACAACCTCCCCGGCGGAGGCTTCGCGGGAGGGCTCGTCGCCGGCATGGCGCTCGTCATGCGCTACGTGGCGGGCGGGCGATACGAGCTCGGTGCGGCGGCCCCCACGGATGCCGGGCGTCTGCTCGGCGCCGGGATGGCGCTCGCCGTCGCCACGGCGGTGCTGCCGCTGCTGTTCGGTCTGCCGCCGCTGAAGAGCGTGTTCTGGGAGGCGGAGATCCCGATCATCGGTCACATCGAGTTCGTGACGTCGACCCTGTTCGACATCGGCGTCTACCTCGTTGTGGTCGGCCTCGTGCTCGACGTGCTGCGTTCGCTCGGTGGCGAGGTCGACCGGCAGACGCAGGAAGTTCGCGAGCGGGGGGTGATGGTCTCGTGACCGTCTCGGCCGTTCTCATCGTCATCATGGCCGCCCTCTTCGCGTGCGGCGCCTACGCGATGCTCGAGCGCAGCCTCACCCGCGTGCTGATCGGCTTCCTGCTGCTGGGCAACGCGACCAACCTGTTCCTGCTGGTCGTCATGGGCCGCCCCGGCATCGCCCCCTTCTTCGGCGCGGGTGACGTCGATGAGATGAGCGACCCACTGCCGCAGGCGCTGACGCTCACGGCGATCGTCATCACCTTCGCCGTCTCGGCCTTCCTGCTCGCGCTCATCTACCGCTCCTGGCAGTTGGGCCAGGCCGACACGGTGGTCGACGATGAGGAAGACATCGCCGTGCGTGATCGCGGTGCGGTCGAAGAGGACGAGATGGACGACGAGACGTCCATCGAAGACGACGACGAGGATGCGACGACCGACTTCATCGGCACCGAGACGGCCCCGATCACGGTGCTGCACCACCGCGACCTCGACGGCATCCGCGACGACGCACCCGTCGATCGCCCGGGTCGAGACGGCCGAGACGGGGGTGATGCGCGGTGAGCGCTCTGGTTCCCCTTCTCGTCGCCCTGCCGCTGCTCGGCGCGGGCATCGCGCTCGTCTTCGGTCGCCAGCGCCGCGTCCAGGTCGGTGTCTCGGTCATCACGCTGACGCTCGTGGCGGCGATCGCCGCCGTGCTCCTGTACACCGTCGACTCGTCGGGGCAGGCGATCGCCGTGTCGGTGGGCGGCTGGCCGATCCCGTTCGGGATCGTGCTGTACGTCGATCGACTCGCGGCGCTGCTCGTCGTGATCTCGAGCATCGTGCTGCTCGCGGTTCTGCTCTTCTCCGTCGGGCAGGGTGCGGCCGACGGCGACGACGACACCCCCGTGACGATCTTCCACCCCTCGTACCTCATCCTGTCGGCGGGTATCTTCAACGCGTTCATCGCGGGCGACCTCTTCAACCTCTACGTCGGCTTCGAGATCCTGCTGGTCGCCTCCTACGTGCTCATCACCCTCGGCTCCACGGAGTCGCGCATCCGCGCCGGGGTCGTCTACATCGTCGTCTCGCTCGTCTCCTCGATCCTCTTCCTCGCCGCCATCGCCGCCATCTACGGGGCCCTGGGCACCGTGAACATCGCACAGCTGGCCGAGCGGATGACGGAGCTTCCGGATTCGACGCAGCTTGTCCTGCACCTCATGCTGCTGCTCGCGTTCAGCATCAAGGCTGCCGTGTTCCCTCTGTCGTTCTGGCTGCCCGACTCGTACCCGACCGCGCCGGCCCCCGTCACCGCGGTCTTCGCGGGACTGCTGACGAAGGTCGGCGTCTACGCGATGATCCGCACCGAGACGCAGATCTTCCGCGACAACGACGTCAACACCCTGCTGCTGATCGTCGCGCTGGCGACGATGATCGTCGGCGTCCTCGGCGCGCTGGCGCAAGCCGAGCTCAAGCGCATCCTGTCGTTCACGCTCGTCAGCCACGTCGGCTACCTCGTGTTCGGGCTCGCGATCGCGACGCCCCTCGCCCTCGGCGCGACCATCTACTACATGGTCCACCACATCATCGTGCAGACCACGCTCTTCCTCGCGGTCGGCCTCGTCGAGCGTCGTGCCGGCTCGACGTCGATCCTGAAGGTGAAGGGTCTGATGCGTGCCGCACCCCTGCTGGCGGTGCTGTTCTTCATCCCGGCGATCAACCTCGGCGGCCTGCCGCCGTTCTCGGGCTTCATCGGAAAGCTCGCGTTGTTCGACGCCGCGGCCGAGGTCGGCACGCCGCTCATGTACATCCTGATCGTCGGCGGCATCGTCACCTCGCTGCTCACCCTGTACACCCTCATGCGCGCGTGGAACCTCGCCTTCTGGCGCGAGGACGACGACCACACGGAGGAGACCGGTGTCGTCGACCGCATCTCGTACCTCGGCGATGCCCCGGCGGCCGATGACGAAGGCGCCCGCCGCGTCATCCCGCGCATCATGACCGCCACGACGGCGGGGATGGTCGCGGTCACCGTCGCCCTCACGGTCTTCGCCGGTCCTCTCTACACGCTGTGCGCGAGCATCGGCGATGCGCTGCTCACGCCCGTCACGCTCGTGCAGCTCGACGATGGGGGCGGATCGTGAGCCCGACATCATCGGTGGCCGCCGCCGTCTGGCGCCAGCTTCCCTTCTTCGTGTGGCTGGTCGCCCTGTGGATGCTGCTGTGGGGTCAGTTCACGGTGCTCGCCGCCGTGACCGGCGTCGTCGTGGCGCTCGTGGTGACCCGCGTGTTCCGACTGCCGGCGGTCGAGCTGTCGGGACGGGTGAACCTCTGGTATGGCCTCGTCTTCGTGGTGATGTTCTTCCTCGCTCTGATCCGTGGATCCTTGCTCGTCGCGTGGCAGACCCTCAATCCGCGGCGCTATCCGGGCACCGCGGTGATCGCGGTGCCGCTGCGCACCGACGACGACCTGATCATGGCGCACGTCGGGGTGACCGCCTCGCTCATCCCGGGCTCGCTGATCGTTGACGTCGACCGTGACCGCCGCATCCTCTTCCTGCATGTCCTCGGCGTCTCGTCGGATCGCGACGTCGAGAACCAGCGACGCGCGGTGCAGGGCTGGGAGTCGCGGATCGTGCGGGCCGTCGGCTCGCGCGCCCAGCTGGAGACGATCCGCGCGGCGGGCGCCCAGACGCCGCGCGAGGGGGGTGCCGGGCTGTGAGCGTCCTCATCGTCGCCATCTACGTCGTGTTCGCGATCGCGGGCGTGCTCACGCTCTGGCGCATCATCGTCGGACCGTCGATCCTCGACCGCGCGGTGGCATCGGACGTGCTGCTGACGCTCGTCATGTGCGCCCTGGGCGCGGACATGGTGATCAACCATCACACCCGGTCGCTTCCGGCGTTGCTGATCATCGCCGCCGTCGGCGTCTTCGGCTCCATCGCCGTGGCGCGCTTCGTCGCACGGAGGGACAACACCGACCGATGAACGACATCCTCGACATCGTGGCCCTGGTCCTCGTGCTCATCGGCGGCCTGCTGTGCATCACGGCCGCGATCGGGCTGCTGCGCTTTCGCGATGTGCCGACGCGTCTGCACGCAGCGACGAAGCCGCAGGTGCTCGGGCTCATCCTCATCTGCCTGGCGATCGCGCTCTCGCTGCGTAGCTGGCCGGTCGTCGCCTTCCTCGTCCCCGTGGTGATGATGCAACTGGCCACGGCGCCGCTGTCAGCGCACATGGTCGGGCGCCAGGCCTATCGCAACGGCACGATCGACGAGCGCTCGCTGTACGTCGACGAGCTCGACGAGGCCCGTCGGACGCCCCCCGCCGCGGGCGGCTGAGCGCGAGAACTCCTCCCCATGGGCGGATGTGCCGGGGATGCCGATGCCTCCTGTGGACAACGGCGCGAGCGCCCGGCATCCCCGGCACACTGGACGAGTCGGGGGCCGGACCGTCAACTGGGGGGTCACGGGTCCGGCCCCGATACTCTTCGCCGGGTGCGGCCGGGCGCACTCGGGTGTTCGGGGTGAGGACCCCCCGAACCGGGGATCAGGACCGGTCAGTCGGCCGATGTGCTCGGCGGGTGCGGAGTGTGTACTGGAAGCACCGCTCCAGAGAGGCACCGCACCGTGACGACCACGACCCCACCACCCCTGACGCTCGAGCCGGCGCTCCCCGACGACCTTTCCGACTTCAGCACGCGCCTCCAGGCGTCGTTTGCGCCAGCGGTGGAGAGGGAGACGGGACACCCCAGCCCCGAGCCCATACCCAGCGACCAGGAGCTGGCAGCGTCGTTCGATGCGCCCGGCGCAGAGGTCTTCCAGGTCATCCAGGGGGGCGAGCGCGTCGGGGGCGCGGTCGTCGTCCCTGGGCGCGAACCCGGCCACCGGTCGCTGGAGCTGTTCTTCATCGACCTCGGTCGAGAAGGTCAAGGACTCGGGCGGCTGGCGTGGCGGGCGATCGAGGAGCACTATCCCGACACGAGGGTCTGGGAGACCTTCACCCCCCACTTCGAAGTGCGCAACATCCACTTCTACATCAACGTCTGCGGCTTTCACGCGGTGGAGTTCTTCCACGAGGGGCATCCTCACCCGGAGCCGCCCGGCGGTCCGACCCCTCCGGAGGGGTCGGCGGAGAGCTTCGACGGTGAGGACCGGGGCTTCCGCTTCGAGAAGGTGATGCCGACGCGGTGACGCGGCCGGAGCAGGGATCTCAGGGCGCGAGCGAGGGCGTGTGCGCCATCCCGAACTCGTGCCGTAACACGCTGCGTGCCGCGAACCATCCCGACTGCCCGCGGACCCCCGGACCGGGACTCGTCGCGGCCCCACAGAGGTAGACGCCCGGCAGAGGCGTACGCCACGGCTCGGTGCTGAGGACGGGGCGCGCGAGCAGCTGACGCAGTGTCGCGGCGCCGGCCGCGATGTCGCCGCCGATGTAGTTCGGGTTGTCGGCTTCGAGCTGGGCGGCGGTCGTACTGTGCGACGCGATGATCACATCGCGAAACCCGGGTGCGACGTTCTCGATCGCCCGGATCACGGCCTCGGTCTGGTCCACCGTCGAACCGGCCGGCACGTGCGTGTACGCCCAGAGGGCGTGGTGGCCTTCGGGTGCGCGGGTGGAGTCGAAGACCGACGGCTGCGAGACGAGCACATAGGGGGATGCCGCGTGTCGCCCGGCGAGCACGTCGCGCTCGGCCGCGGCGATCCGGGCACGCGTGCCGCCGATGTGCACGGTGCCGGCTCCGGCGATCCGTTCGTCGGCCCAGGGGACCGGCCCCGACAACGCGAACTGCACTTTCGCGGAGCCGCTGCCGTAGCGGAATCGCTCCAGGCGTCGTCGATAGGACCCCGGCATCCGCTCGCCGGCGAGCCGCACGAGCGCTCGCGGTGTGACGTCGAGCACCACCGCGCGGGCGGTCAGCTCGTCGAGCGAGGTGATCTCATGGTCGAGAACGATCTCGCCGCCGTGTGCGCGAAGGTCGTCGGCGAGAGCGTCCGAGATCGCCTGCGAGCCGCCGATGGGGATCGGCCAACCGCCCGCGTGCGCGTGTGTCTGCAGGGCGAGCCCGGCGGCCGCGGCGACCAGGCTCGGCTGCGGCGCGATCGCGTGGGCGGCGACACCGGTGATCATGGCCGGTGCGACGGCGCCGGTGAACGGCGCATCCCACGCGGCGCTGCCCTGGACGAGCGCGCGCACACCGAAGCGGGCGGTGACGAGCGGATGCGGCGGCACGCGCAGCAGCGGGGACCCCGTGAACCGGGCGATCTCCCGCGCGCGGCTGGCGAGAGGGGCGATCAACCGTCGGTAGGCGGCACCGTCGCGGCCGAGGCCGTCGACGGTGCGCTCCAGGTCGCGGTACGCGATGCCGGAGCCGCCGTCGGCGGGGCTCAAGGGATGCGCGAACGAGATCTCCGGCGTGACGAACTCCACGCGCCGCGCGAGCCCGAACGCGCGGAAGAAGGGAGAGGCGAGCGCGAGCGGATGCACGGCTGAGCAGGTGTCGTGGCGGAACCCGGGTGCCACCGTCTCGGCGGTGCGGGCTCCGCCGCCGAGCTGTGCCATCCGTTCGAAGACCCGCACCGACAGGCCCGCCCGCGCGAGCGTGACAGCGGCGGCCAGGGCGTTGGGGCCCGATCCCACCACCTCGACGTCGGTCATGCCCGCCCCGCCCCGGCGTCGTGTCGCGGACGGCGAGTCCGCCGCGAGCCGCCGAAAGTGGCGGATGATCGCTCGCCGTCGAACTGCCGAGCGCTGGTCGCCATTGAGTCTCCTCCGGGTCCCTTCCGATCGTAGAGGCCTGCGGGTCGGCGCCGGTGGGGGTGACGCGCGGATGCGCCTGCCTGCCCCCGCCTCTCCGCCTCTCCGTGTTCCGTCTTCAGTCTCTGCCGGCTCACGCTCGGCCGGCCGACCCGGAATCCCGCGGGTGGGGCTGGTCGCCGTGCTCTCGCGGACTGAATACGGAACGTGGCGCGGGAGGGCGGGCGGAGTCCGCGCCACGGTCTACCCGATCAGGCTCGGCTGCAGGTCGCGGAGCGTCCGGCGGTGTGTCATCCGTGTCACTCCCACGGCCGCCAGGGCCAGCGCCCCGCCGAGCCACAGCAGCAGCACACTGATGTCCGTGCCGACGCGGGCGAGATCGCCGCCGTACATCAGCTGGCGCATGGCGTCGACGACGTATCCCATCGGCAGCACGTGGTGCAGCGCCGCCAGCGGCGCCGGCAGCGTCTGCCAGGGGAAGGTCCCTCCCGCCGTCACAAGCTGCAGCACCATGAGTACGAGGCCGACGAACTGGCCGACCGAGCCCAGCCAGACGTTCAGCGCGAGGATGATCGCCGCGTAGGTGAAAGAGGCGAGCATCAGGATGCCGAGAGTGCCGAGCGGGTTGGCGAACCGGAAGCCGAGGGCGAAGGAGAGCACCCCGAACAGCGCAACCATGCCCACGCTGCCCAGGAAGGCAGGGGTCAGCCAGCCGGCGATGGTCACCCGGAGGGGCGAGCGCAGCGCCGTGACGGCTCGGCGCGAGATGGGCTTGACGATGAGGAAGAGCGCGTAGATGCCGATCCAGCCGGCGAGAGCAGCGAAGAACGGGGCGAGTCCGGCGCCGTAATCTCCCGCCGAGGTCTGCGCGCTCGAGCTCACCGCGACCGGATCGGAGATGGTCTTGGCCTGAGCATCACGGGTTGCGGCATCCGTGTCGGGAATCGCCTGCACTCCCGACGCCAGTCCGTCGCGCAGCTGTGTCGCGCCGCCGGCGACCTGACCCGTCCCGGACGCGAGGGTCGCAGCCCCGGCCGCCGCTTGGGTGGCGCCGTCGCGGAGCGAGCCGGCGCCGCCGGCGACCTGCGCCGCCCCGGAGGAGACCTGTGCGGCGCCGGAGGCGACCTGCGCCGCCCCAGAGGCCAGCTCGTCAACCTGCGACACCGCGGCCTGAAGGCGGTCGTTGCCGCTCACCGCGGCATCGCCGATGGGATCGAGCGCAGCGAGCACCCGGTCGATCGTCGGCTGGTCGACTCCGCGGTCGGCCAGCAGTTTCGCGATGTCGGTGCGGGCCTGCGGGATCGCGGCGACCACCTGCTGCCCTGCGGATGACGCGCGATCCGCGTAGCCGTCGAGCGTCGCCGTGCCTGCCGACACGCGGTTTGCTCCGTCGGCGACCTGCGCGGCGCCCGAGGCGACCTGGTTCGCACCGTCGGTGAGCGTTCCTGCGCCCTGCGCGAGCGCCGCGGTGCCCTGCGCCAGCGTCGTGCTGCCTGCGGCGACCTGGGAGGCGCCGTCGGCGAGGGTGGTGGCACCGTCGGCCGCCTGCACGAGCTGGGCGCGGATGTCGGCGAGGCCTCCGAGCAGGCGCGACGCCGCCTCCTGACCGACGAGCTCGGCGACCGAGCGACGGATCTTCTCGACGGCCTGCGTGCCGATGGTCGAGGCCAGGTAGTTGTTGGCGTCGTTGGTCTGCAGCCCGATCGTCGCCTGGTGCGGTGCGGTACCGCCGGAGGAGACGAGGGCCGCGGAGAAGTCCGAGGGGATCGTCACGATGAAGTCGACCGTGCCGTCGTGGAGCGCGGTCGCGGCATCCGCCTCGCTCATCGCACGCCAGTCGAAGGCGTGACCGTCGATGAGCTGCTGCGAGACCTGGCTGCCGTACTGTGCCGCATCGCCGCCGGTCCCCGACCCCTCATCGAGGTCGACCAGTGCGACGGGAACCTCCGAGAAGTGCCCGTACGGGTCCTGGTTGGCCCACAGGTAGAGCCCGCCGTAGAGGACGGGCACGAGCATGAGGGCGACGAGGGCGATGACCGACATCCGCGTCGCCGTGAGGCGCCGCAGCTCGGCAGCGATCATGGCGGGGATCTTCATCGGTGGCCTCCAGCGAGGGGAGCGGTGGTGCGCAGGCGCACGCGACTGGGCTTGAGGACCCGGGCGCTGGAGGGATGTGGCGCCAGGGATGCCGAGGTGTCGGCCAGTGCAGCAGCGGCTGCTTCGCCGGCGATGACGAGCACGGCGAACCCTCGGTCGGCGAACTCCTCGGCGAGCTCCCACCACTGGGCGGGGTCGCCGCCGTGGCGGTCGGGGGAGACGAGGACGAGGCCGTCGACCCCGGGACGCGCGGACGCGAGTTCGAGAAGAATGCGCAGCCGGTGCGCCGGTGCGAGGTCGGCGATCGGCAGTCGCGCCGACGATCGGAGGTCGTGCTCGTCGAGCCACCGCCGTGCCGACAGCGGGTCGGATGCGAGGCCAGCGAACATGAGCTCTTCGGCGACGACACCGGCCACGGCGATGTTCGGCGCGGGCTCGCTGACATCGGGGGCATCGACGAGGGCGACACGACGGCGCAGCGCGTTGCGGGCGCGGCGGTCGGTGGCCTCGTCGAGTGCGACGGTGCCGGCATCCGGGCGCATCCGCCCCGATGCGATGAGGCCCAGCACCGTGGGGCGCTGCTCGGTCTCGGCGACCGCGAGGGTGGCGCGGCCGCTGCGGTAGCTGAGGCTCGTCGCGCCCAGGGCCTCTCCGCGGCGGCCCTTCTGCACCCCATCCAGACGCACGCGCATCAGTTCGCCTCCAGCACATCGGGGTGGGCGTTCAGCAGCGCTTCGGACTCGCGCCAGGACAGTCCGGCGATGCTGAGGACGGCGCGCACGGCGAGCGAGGTCGCGATCGGTGACGACGCGTCGATGCGGCTGACCGCGGCGCGCGCCGTCTCTTCGATGAGACGCGCGAGGGTCGGGGCGGCCATGTCGACGCGGAGGGTGCCGTCGTCCTGACCGGCGCGGACGACATCGACGAGGGCGCGCCGCAGAGGTGCGAGTGCGGTAGCGGTCTGTTCGAGGTGGCTCTCGTCGAGCGCGAGAGCGGCGGCGACCTGCACATGCGCGGCCTCGGTCCACAGCGCCGCCGTCAACCGGGCCAGGGCGAGCGGAGGGTGCGGCTCGTCGAGCGACGAGGCGATCGCGTTGAAGCGCTGGGCGCCCGCGGCGATGAGCTCCGTGAGCAGCGCCTGGCGGTCGTCGAAGTGTCCATACAGTGCACGCCGTGACAATCCGGCGGCGCGGGCGATCTGGTCGATCGAGGCAGACGGGTCGAGCGCCAGGGTGGTCGCAGCCGCCTGCAGGATGCCGGCACGGTTGGCGGCGGCATCCTTTCTCGGGCGTCGAAGGGGTGCGGGGGTGGTCACCCGGTCAGTGTATTAACTT
>NZ_MKRU01000020.1:0-22675 GCF_001897985.1 Microbacterium sp. 69-7
GTCGGCGCCGCCGACGATCTCGGCGATCTGCTGAGTGATCTCGGCCTGACGCGCGTTGTTGCGCAGGCGGGTGTAGTCGGTGATGAGCTTGTCGGCGTTGTCGCTGGCGCTCTTCATCGCCTTCTGGGTCGCAGCGTGCTTCGCGGCCGACGACTGCAGAAGTGCGTTGAACACGCGGCTCTGCACGTACACCGGCAGCAGAGCGTCGAGCACGACCTCGGGGCTGGGCTCGAACTCGTACAGCGGATAGACCTGACTGCTCGCTCCGGCGGACTCGACGACCTCGTCGGCGTCGACGACTTCCAGGGGCAGCAGACGCACGGTCTGCGGCTCCTGCGTCATCATGCTGACGAAGCGGTTGAACACGAGGTGGATCTCGTCGACGCCGCCCTGCTCCTGGCCGCCGCGGTCGTAGGCGTCCAGAAGGGCGCCGGCGATCTGCTCCGCCGTGTTGAAGTGCGGCGTGTCGGTGTCACCCACCCACTCCCCTGCCGATGCCATCCGACGGAACTGGAAGTAGCCCACTGCCTTGCGCCCGACGAGGAAGTACTCGACCTCCTTGCCCTGCGAACGCAGCAGCTCGCCGAGCTGCAGCCCCTCGCGCAGGATCTGCGAGTTGAACGCGCCCGCCAGGCCCCGGTCCGAGGCGAAGATGACGACCGCCGACCGGCGGATCGTCTCGCGCTCGGTCGTCAGCGGGTGCTGCACGTTCGAATGCGTCGCCACGGCGGAGACGGCTCGCGTCACGGCCCGCGCGAAGGGCGAGGATGTGCGCACGCGCGCCATCGCCTTCTGGATGCGCGAAGCCGCGATGAGTTCCATCGCCTTCGTGATCTTTTTGGTCGTCTGAGCAGAGGCGATCTTCTGCTTGTAGACCCTGAGTTGTGCTCCCATGAGTTCTCGGTCTCAGATTGCGCCCGGCCTCAGCCGCGACGACCCTTGACGATCTGCTCCTGGTTCACGTCCTCCTCGTGCGCGGCGGCGACCTCTTCGTGACCCGGCTTGTTGATCGCCTGGCCCTTGCCGCCCTGGAACTCCAGGATGAACTCGTCGGTGACCTTGGTGAGCTCTGCGACGGTGGCGTCGTCGAGCACGTTGGTGTCACGCAGCGTATCCAGGATGGTCGTGTTGCGCTTGAGGTAGTCGAGAAGGTCGCGCTCGAAACGGAGCACATCCTCGACCGCGATCGTGTCGAGCTTGCCGTTGGTGCCGGCCCAGATCGAGACGACCTGCTCCTCGACGGGGTACGGGTCGTACTGGGGCTGCTTGAGCAGCTCGGTCAGACGGGCACCACGCTCGAGCTGGCGGCGCGAGGCCGCGTCCAGGTCGGAGGCGAACATCGCGAACGCCTCGAGCGAGCGGTACTGGGCCAGCTCGAGCTTGAGCGTTCCGGAGACCTTCTTGATCGACTTCACCTGGGCGTCACCGCCGACGCGAGAGACCGAGATACCCACGTCGACCGCGGGACGCTGGTTGGCGTTGAACAGGTCGGACTGCAGGAAGATCTGGCCGTCCGTGATGGAGATCACGTTGGTCGGGATGTACGCCGAGACGTCGTTGGCCTTGGTCTCGATGATGGGCAGACCCGTCATCGATCCCGCACCCAGCTCGTCGCTCAGCTTGGCGCAACGCTCCAGCAGACGCGAGTGGAGGTAGAAGACGTCACCGGGGTACGCCTCGCGGCCCGGCGGGCGGCGCAGCAGCAGCGACACGGCACGGTAGGCCTCGGCCTGCTTCGACAGGTCGTCGAAGATGATCAGGACGTGCTTGCCGCCGTACATCCAGTGCTGACCGATGGCCGAGCCGGTGTACGGGGCGAGGTACTTGAAGCCGGCCGGGTCGGATGCCGGGGCCGCGACGATCGTCGTGTACTCCATCGCGCCGGCATCCTCGAGCGCACCCTTGACGGAGGCGATCGTCGAGCCCTTCTGACCGATCGCGACGTAGATGCAGCGCACCTGCTTGTTGACGTCGCCCGACTCCCAGTTGGCCTTCTGGTTGATGATCGTGTCGATCGCGATCGCGGTCTTGCCGGTCTGGCGGTCGCCGATGATCAGCTGACGCTGGCCACGTCCGACGGGGATCATCGCGTCGATGGCCTTGATGCCGGTCTGCATGGGCTCGTGCACGCTCTTACGCTGCATGACGCCGGGGGCCTGCAGCTCGAGGGCGCGGCGGCCCTCGGTCGCGATCTCGCCGAGTCCGTCGATGGGGTTGCCCAGCGGGTCGACGACGCGCCCGAGGTAGCCATCGCCGACGGCGACGGAGAGAACCTCGCCGGTGCGGGTGACCTTCTGGCCTGCCTCGATGCCGGAGAACTCGCCGAGCACGACGACACCGATCTCGTTCTCGTCCAGGTTCAGCGCCAGACCCTCGACGCCGTTCTCGAACCGCACGAGCTCATTGGCCATGACGCCGGGAAGACCCTCGACGTGGGCGATGCCGTCGGCGGCGTCGACGACCGTGCCGACCTCGGTGGCGGCGGCGCCGGTGGGTTCGTAAGCGGCGACGAAGTCTTTCAGCGCGTCACGGATGACGTCGGGGCTGATGGTCAGATCTGCCATGGTGTTCCTTCTGTTCTAGCCAGCGAGGCGCTGGCGCAAGTCGTTGATTCGAGAGGAGACGGTGCCGTCGATGACGTCGTCACCGATCTCCACGCGCATACCGCCGAGCACCTCGGGATGGACGACCACGTTGACCGTGACGTCGGCGCCGTATCGGGTGCTGAGCGCGCCCGCGAGGCGCTCCTGCTGCGCGGCATCCAGCGGGCCCGCCACCCGCACGGTCGCGACCTTCTTGCCACGCTGATCGGCGACCAGCTGCAGCGCGCGGTTCAGAAGGAAGCGCACGCGGCGCTCCCGGGGCTGCTGCACGAGCTGGGACGCGATGAGCACCGTCGCCTCACCCGCGCGTCCGCCGAGAAGCTTCTCGATGAGCTCGCCCTTCGCAGCGGCATCGCCCAGGCGGCTGCCGAGCGCGAGCTCGAGCTCCGGGTTCGCCGCAACCAGGCGGGCGATCTGGAACAGCTCGCCCTCGACGTCGGTCGCGGGTGAGCCGATCGCCGCGGCGCGGATCGCGAGTTCCTCGATGCCGGAGATCAGATCCGTCGTGGACGACCAGCGCTGCGAGACGGCCGAGGTCAGCAGCTGGACCGCAACGGGGCTGTACCCGGCGAAGACGGCCTTGGCGACCTGTGCGCGCGCCTCAGCGGGCGCGCCCCACGAGGAGAGCGCGCCGCTCAGCTGCGCCGAGTCGGCGATCTCGCGCGCGGCCGAGAACAGCTCGCGAGCGACCGTGAGGTCCCCCACGTTCGCCGTCGTCAGCTCCGCCGTGGTCGTCGCCAGTGCCTGAGTGGTCGCGCTGCCCATTACTTCGCCTTCTCGAGGTCGGCGAGGAAGCGGTCCACGACGCCCTTCGCCTTGGCGTCGTCGGTCAGCGACTCGCCGATGACACCACTGGCCAGGTCGAGCGCCAGGGTGCCGACCTCACTGCGCAGCGACACGAGCGCCGACTGACGCTCCGCCTCGATCTGCGTGTGCGCGGTGGCGGTGAGGCGCGCGGCCTCGGCGGATGCCGTCTCTTTGGCCTCGGCGACGATCTTCTTGCCGTCCTCGCGGGCGGCGTCACGGATCTCGCCGGCCTCCTTGCGAGCCTCGGCGAGCTGCGCCGTGTACTCCTCAAGAGCGGCTTCGGCCTTTCGCTGGGCCTCGTCGGCCTTGGCGATGTTGCCTTCGATGGCGGCGGCGCGCTGATCCAGCAGCACCTTCATCTTGGGGAGGGCGACCTTCCACACGACGATGAGGATGACGATGAAGCAGACACCCGACCAGATGATGTCGTACCAGGCGGGGATGAGCGGGTTGTGACCCGTTTCCTCCGCGGCGTACGCGACAAGATTGCGCATCCTGTCTCCTTAAGAACTGGTGCGGGCGATCAGACGAAGATGAAGCCGGCGGCGATGCCGATGAAGGCGAGCGCCTCGGTGAAGGCGATACCGATCCACATCAGGACCTGCAGTCGACCGGCCAGCTCGGGCTGACGGGCGACGCCCTCGATCGTCTTGCCGACGACGATGCCCACGCCGATGGCGGGGCCGATGGCGGCGAGGCCGTAGCCCATCGTCGCGACGTTGCCCTTGAGCTCGGCGAGAACCGTAATTGCGTCCACGGGGTGTTTCCTTTCGGGGTTGGGTGGGAGAGGCGGAAGCCGCTCCCGCTCAGTGCTCTTCTGCGACCGCGAGCTGGATGTAGACCGCGGTGAGGATGGTGAAGACGTACGCCTGGAGGAAGGCCACCAGGATCTCGAACAGCGTGAAGGCGAGACCGAAGGCGAGCGAACCCGCCGCCAGAGCCGACCACCAGCCACCGAGGGTGATGAGGAAGAACTGCGTCGCTGAGAAGAACAGGACGAGCATCAGGTGTCCGACGATCATGTTCATCAGCAGTCGCAGCGTCAGGGTGACGGGTCGGATGATGAACGTCGAGAGGAACTCGAGCGGCGTGACGATGATGTACAGGAACGGGGGCACGCCCGAGGGGAACAGGGCGTTCTTGAAGAAGTTCTTGGGGCTCTTCTTGATCCCGGCGTAGATGAACGTGACGTAGCTGATGACCGCCAGCATGAGCGGGACGGCGATGATGCTCGTGCCCGCCAGGTTCATGAACGGGATGATTCCTGTGATGTTGAAGAACAGGATCATGAAGAACATGGTCGTCAGGATCGGCAGGAACCGCTGGCCGTCCTTCTTGCCCAGCAGGTCTTCGGCGATGTTGACCCGCACGAAGTCGAGGCCCATCTCCGCGATGCTCTGGAACCGACCCGGAACCACCCGCATACGGCGAGTGCCGAGCCACAGGAAGAGCACGAGACCGATCGTCGCGATGAACTGGATGAGGTGGATCCGCGTGACCGGGACACCCAGGACGCTGAAAAGGACGTCCGGGAAGAAGTCATCGATGGACGGGCCGTGGAAGCCGCCGTCTTCGGCGGTCTTGGCGATCAGTGTCGCAGCTTGGGTAAACAGCGCTGGCTCCAGCTTCGGGGCACCGGAGTGATCCGGGGCGACGATGGTCGGTGTGAGCGTCACTGCGCACGCGTTTCGCGGAGCGCGAACGGGCGCAGAGACAGCCTATCAGCCCCGCGGGGCGTTATCGTCCGCGTGCGACGTACCGCTCGCGGCATCCCCCTCCTCCGGCGGTGCCGGCTGACGCGCCTCGTCGGCGATATCCGCAAGGGTGGGCAGCGTCACGTCGCTGACGGCGGGGATGCGCATCCGGGTCATGACGACCGCGTCGATGACGAGGGAAGCGACCACACTGACCACCAGCGCCACGAAGAAGACTCCGGGGTTGAGCCACGACTGTCCCCTCAGCAGGAACAGCACGACCAGGAAGACGACGAACTTCAGGAGCCAGCCGCCCATGACGGCGCCGAAGAAGATCGGCACGTAGAGCGCGTCGCCGTACCACCGGTTCGCGATGAGGATGGTCCCGGCGGTGAAGCCGAGGAACACGGCGGCCAGCACGATCGCGACGATCGCGCTCCACAGTCCGGAGGGCCCGGCGACGGCGAAGCCGACGATCGCGCCGGCGACGGCGAGCGCGGCCGTGGCCGCCGCCGACCACAGCAGCGTGGTGCGCAGGACGGGGGTGCTGGAGAGGGAGGTCATGGATTCCTCGGGGTCGGATCGGACAACGTGGCGGCACCGGTCGGTGACGCGGGCGGACGCACGGACGGCTGCAGGGTGACGACGAGGCAGGCCGCGACGCCGATGAGCACGAACACGACGCCGATCCAGTAGTCACCCGGCCACGCCTGGGTCGTGCCGATGTACATGAGCAGCACGCCCACCGAGACGACGGCGGTCCACGCGTAGAAGATGAGCACGGCATCACGGTCACTGTGTCCCATATCGAGCATGCGGTGATGCAGGTGCTTGCGATCGGGTGAGAAGGGGGACTTGCCGCGCGCCATCCGGCGGACGATCGCCATGCCGAAATCGAGCAGCGGCAGCAGCACGACGACCACGGGCAGCAGGATCGGGATGAACGCGCCCAGAAGCTGTGAGCGCCCGAACACGTCGTTGTCGCCCAGCAGCGCCGGCGGCAGGTTGCCCGTGAACACGATCGCCGACGACGCCATGAGAAGGCCGAGCAGCAGCGCTCCGGAGTCGCCCATGAACAGCTTCGACGGATTCCAGTTGAGGGGAAGGAACCCGATGCACACTCCGATGAGGGCCACGGCGATGAACGATGCCAGGCTCGAGTAACTCGACGCGCCGGTATCGCGGGCGACGAGATACGAGTAGACGAAGAAGACGGCGTTGGAGATGAGAGCGACACCGGCGACGAGGCCGTCGAGGCCGTCGATGAAGTTGACCGCGTTCATCACGATGACGATGGCGACGACCGACATCGCGAAGCTGGCGAAGCTCGACACGACGAACTGCTGTCCGAAGGGGATGAAGAAGATCTGGATGCCGCCGAAGCCGACGACGATGCCGGCGGCGAGGAACTGCGCCCCGAGCTTGATCATCCAGTCCAGGTCGAAGAGGTCGTCGGCGACGCCCACGACGACGATCAGTGCGGAGGCGCCCAGCAGCGACCAGATCACGGCGGGATCGGCCCAGAAGATGGAGAAGTACGGGATCTGCGACGACAGCGCGAAGGCGACGAGCACGCCGAGGAACATCGCGACGCCGCCGACGCGCGGCTTGGGTGTGGTGTGCACGTCGCGCTCGCGGATCTCGGGATAGAGCTTGAAGCGCATGCCGATCCGCCACACCGCCCACGTGAAGGCGAGCGTCGCCGCGCCCGTCAGCAGGACGGTGAGCAGATAGAACCTCATGACGCGGAGGCGTCGTGGAGCGGTTCGGGATCGGGTTCGAGCAGGTCACCGAGCACCTCGCGCAGGCGCGCGCGCGACACGGCGCCCTCACGCAGGACCCGGACGGGACGATCGCCGGCGCCGACCAGTCCGGTCGCGTCCACGATCGTCGAAGCGACGCCGTGCGTGGAGGGGCCGCCGTCCAGATACACCGCGACACTGTCACGCAGCATGTTGTAGGCGTTGTGCGCGTCGACGGCCGCGGCCTTGCCCGTGAGGTTGGCGCTGGAGACCGCGAGCGGCCCGCAGTCCTCCAACAGCTCGAGCGCGATGCGATCGGCAGGCATGCGCACCGCGACGGTACCGTGGGTGTCACCCAGATCCCATGACAGCGAGGGCTGCGACGGTAGGACGATCGTCAGTCCCCCGGGCCAGAACTCCTCGACGAGCCGTTCCACGGGGGCTGGCACCTCGGCCACGAGCGCGCGCATGGTCGACAGACCGGCAACGAGCACGGGGGGCGGCGACTGCCTCCCGCGACCCTTGGCGGCGAGGAGAGCCGCGACGGCGCTGGCGCTGAAGGCATCGGCGGCGATGCCGTAGACCGTGTCCGTCGGCATCACGATGAGCTCGCCGCGACCGATGGCCTGGCGCGCCTTGCGCAGCCCGGGAAGCAGCTGCTCGGCGTCGCGTGCGTCGAAGAACTCAGACATATCCCCACCAGTCTACGTTTCGAGCGGCTCGGATCGCTCAACGACCGCAGCGGTCAGGGACGTACGGCCGTCGTCGCCCGGTCGCGCAGGGTGAGGTCCGGATGCGTGGCGCACGCCCGCCACCCGGCCGCGTCCAGGAGCGCACGGATCGGCGCCCCCTGCCACTCTCCGTGCTCGATCACGAGTGTTCCGCCCGAACGCAGCAGGCGCAGCCCGACCTCGGAGAGCACTCGGACGACGTCCAGGCCATCCGCTCCGCCATAGAGGGCGCTCGGAGGGTCCCAGTGTCGTACCTCCGGGTCACGCGGGATGGCGGCATCGGGAACGTAGGGCGGATTGGACACCAGCACCGCGACCGTGCCGTCGAGTTCGCGGAAGGCATCGGCGAGGTCGATGAACGCGAGTCGCGCCTGGGGGGCGTGGGCCGCGAAGTTCTCCTTCGCCCAGACATACGCGTCGACGGCGTTCTCGGCGGCGTGCACGCGCGCGTGCGGAACCTCGGTCGCCATTGCCAGGGCGATCGCCCCGGATCCCGTCCCGAGGTCAACGGCGATGGGCGCGGCATCCGGCACGGCACGCAACGCGTCGATCGCGAGTTGGGCGACCATCTCCGTCTCGGGACGCGGGACGAACACCCCGGGCCCGACGCGCAGTTCCAGATGGCGGAACGGTGCGACGCCGATGAGGTGCTGGAGAGGCTCCCTCGTCGCACGGCGGCGGATGAGCTCGTCGAACGCCGCGGTATCGTCCGGAGCCCGATCGCCGCGCAGAGCAGCGGCGAGCAGTTCACCCCGCGGAAGGGAGAGCACATGGGCGGCGAGCAACTCGGCATCGACGTCGGGCGTGGGGACGCCCGCGGCGGCGAGGGTCGCCGACGCGGCGCGCAGCAGCGCGGACAGGTCGGCAGGCGGGCCGGAGACAGGCGGAGAGGTCATCAGCTTCTCCACCCTAGCCGCGAGCGCTCGGACCCGCCGCGGGAGCCCCGCACCCACCGTGAAGATTCGTCACATTCGACTCGGGAATACAGGCGACGCTTAGGCTGGTTCGACACGCTGACGAGGGAGCGCACGAACGCGCGACCCGGCGACACCCGCCCCGCACGAAAGGCAAGCCATGTCCGGCATCCACTCCGACATCACGAGCGCATTCGGCAACACCCCACTGGTGCGCCTGAACCGCATCAGCGAGGGCCTGCCCGGCACGGTGCTCGCCAAGCTCGAGTTCTACAACCCCGCGTCCTCCGTGAAGGACCGTCTGGGCATCGCCATCGTCGATGCGGCCGAAGCCTCCGGTGCACTGCAGCCCGGCGGCACGATCGTCGAGGGCACGAGCGGCAACACCGGCATCGCACTGGCGATGGTCGGCGCCGCACGCGGCTACAAGGTCATCCTCACGATGCCGGCATCGATGTCGGTCGAGCGCCGCATGCTCCTGAAGGCA
Source organism: Microbacterium sp. 69-7 (assembly GCF_001897985.1). Lineage (NCBI taxonomy): Bacteria > Bacillati > Actinomycetota > Actinomycetes > Micrococcales > Microbacteriaceae > Microbacterium > Microbacterium sp. 69-7. The sequence goes on from NZ_MKRU01000020.1 coordinate 8,979, forward strand.
TACGGAGCGGAGCTCGTGCTCACCGAGCCCGCACTCGGGATGAAGGGCGCGGTCGCGAAGGCCGAGGAGATCGCCGCCGCCACGCCGGGCGCGGTCCTGGCCAAGCAGTTCGCGAACGAGGCGAACCCCGCCATCCACCGCAAGACGACGGCGGAGGAGATCCTCCGCGACACCGACGGGGAGATCAGCTACTTCGTCGCCGGCATCGGCACCGGCGGAACCATCACGGGTGTCGGCCAGGTCCTCAAGGAGCGCGTGCCCGAGGCGAAGGTCATCGCCGTCGAGCCCGCCGACTCCCCGCTGTTGACCAAGGGAACCCCCGGACCCCACAAGATCCAGGGCATCGGTCCCAACTTCATTCCGGAGATCCTCGACCAGGGCGTGATCGACGAGGTCGTGGATGTCGAGTTCGACGACGCCATCCGCGTGGCACGAGAGGTGGCGACCACCGAGGGGATCCTGGTCGGCATCTCGTCGGGCGCCGCCATCTGGGCAGCCCTGCAGATCGCCGCGCGTCCGGAGGCCGAGGGCAAGAACATCGTCGTGATCATCCCCTCCTTCGGCGAGCGCTACCTCTCCACCGCGCTCTACGAGCACCTGCGCGAGGACTGATCCCCCGCGTGAGTGGCACCTCTACCGATACCGCTGCGCCGCGGCTCGGGGCCTTCGCACGCGTCCGTGAAGACATCGCGGCCGCGAAGCTGAGAGACCCCGCAGCCCGCGGCGCAGCGGAGATCGCGGTTCTGTACTCCGGTCTGCACGCCATCTGGATCTACCGCGTCGCGCACGCGCTGTGGCGTCGCGGGTGGCGCTTCGCCGCGCGGGCTCTCTCCCAGGCGGCGCGGTGGGTGACGGGAGTGGAGATCCACCCCGGCGCGACGATCGGCCGCCGCTTCTTCATCGATCACGGCATGGGCGTGGTGATCGGTGAGACCGCCGAGATCGGCGACGACGTGATGCTCTACCACGGCGTGACGCTGGGCGGACGCACACGCGACGCCGGTAAGCGGCACCCCACCCTCGGTGACGGCGTCGCGGTCGGCGCGGGAGCGAAGATCCTCGGCCCGATCACGATCGGCGCCGGCTCGGTCGTCGGCGCCAATGCCGTGGTCACTCGCGATGCTCCCGCGGATTCCGTGCTGGTCGGCGTCCCCGCCACGGCTCGCTCCCGCCGCGCAGGGGAAGAGACGCGCGCGCTGCTGACGACGCCCGAGTACTTCATCTGAGACGCGCGCCGGGTGGCGATGCGGGTGATGGCCGCTGCTACGGGTGGCGGCGTGGGGTGCCGAGTAGCGATGACGGTGCGGATGCCGGTGGTGGCGAACGCCGGCCCGCCGTCCATGTCCCACAAAACGCTGGCGACACGCCGCCACAACAGCACCTTCCGGGACACTCGCCGCAGCAAAGGGGACAACGGTCACCGAAAGTGGGACGAGGACCACCGCGCCGCCACCACCGCCGGCCCCGGCGCCTCAGCTCTCGCGCCGGTCCTGGACCTTCTTCTTCAGCAGCACAGCCGGCAACAGGAACGCCGCGATCGCGGTGACGACCCAGACGATCATCGGCGCGACGATCCCGATGCCTCCGAGGAAGGCGGGAGCGTTTCTCTGCGCCACCCGGGCCAACCACGGCGCGAGGACGCTCTGCAGCACGGCGAAGATGACGATCACGAGAATGAACCCCACCGGGCTGCGCCAATCGCTGCTGAAGCCCGGCAGCACGATGTCGGCGACGATGAGGCCGACCGCAGCGGAGGCGAGAAAGACGGCGGCTCGCAGCAGGAACGTGATCATGACGCGAGCGTAGCGCCCCTGCGAGCCTCGATCCGTCCGCGGGGGTCAGTCGGCGCCCAGCGCCGCGAGTCGCGCCTCTTCGTCGGCGGCGATCGCCGACTCGATGAGCGGGCCGAGCGCCCCGTCCATCACCTGATCGAGGTTGTAGGCCTTGTAGCCCGTGCGGTGGTCCGCGATGCGGTTCTCGGGGAAGTTGTACGTGCGGATGCGCTCCGAACGGTCCATCCCCCGGATCTGCGAACGACGGGCGTCGGATGCCGCGGCATCCCGCTCCTCCTGCTGCTTCGCGAGCAGTCGCGCACGCAGTACGCGCATGCCCGCCTCGCGGTTCTGCAGCTGGCTCTTCTCGTTCTGCATCGAGACGACGATGCCGCTCGGAAGGTGCGTGATGCGCACGGCGGAGTCGGTCGTGTTGACCGACTGTCCCCCCGGTCCCGAGGAGCGGAACACGTCGATCTTCAGGTCGTTGGCGTCGATCTGCACCTCTTCGGGCTCGTCGACCTCCGGGAAGACCAGCACCCCGGTCGTCGAGGTGTGGATGCGCCCCTGCGACTCGGTCGCGGGAACCCGCTGCACGCGGTGCACGCCGCCCTCGTACTTGAGGTGGGCCCACACGCCCTGCGCCGGATCGGTCGAGCTTCCCTTGATGGCGACCTGGACGTCCTTGTAGCCGCCGAGGTCGGACTCGTTGCGCTCCAGCAGCTCGGTCTTCCAGCCCATGGATGCCGCGTACTGCAGATACATCCGCAGCAGATCGGCCGCGAACAGCGCCGACTCGGCACCGCCCTCACCCGCTTTGACCTCGAGGATCACGTCGCGCGCATCGTCGGGGTCGCGTGGGATGAGCAGGCGCCGCAGCTTCTCCTGCGCCGCCGCGACCCGTTCTTCGAGCGCCGGGACCTCCTCGGCGAAAGCGTCGTCCTCGCGGGCGAGTTCACGCGCCGCCGCGAGGTCGTCGTCCGCCGCCCGCCATGCGTCGTGGGCCGCGACGATCCTGGACAGCTCGGCGTAGCGCCGGTTGACGCGCTTGGCGCGCGCGGCATCGGCGTGCACCGCGGGGTCGGAGAGTTCCTCCTGGACCGCGCGGTGCTCGTCGATCAGCGCCTGGACGGACTCGAACACGAAGAGCCCGCTCAGCGGATGCTGTTCTCGTGCCCGTGGCTGTGGCCGCCGCCGGCCGTGGACACCGACTTCATCTGCACGTTCTGCATCTGGTAGAGGAACTCGACGTTGGAGCTCGTCTCCTTGAGCTTGCCGAGCACCACCTCGAGGGCCTGCTGCGGGTCGAGGCCGGCGAGGGCGCGACGCAGCTTCCAGGTGATCTTCACCTCATCGGGGTTCAGCAGCATCTCCTCGCGGCGGGTCGAGGACGCGTTGACGTCGACGGCCGGGAAGATCCGCTTGTCGGCCAGCTGGCGCGACAGGCGCAGCTCGCTGTTGCCGGTGCCCTTGAACTCCTCAAAGATGACCTCGTCCATCTTCGAGCCGGTCTCCACGAGCGCCGTGGCGAGAATGGTCAGCGAGCCGCCGTTCTCGATGTTGCGGGCTGCCCCGAAGAAGCGCTTGGGCGGGTACAGCGCCGACGCGTCGACGCCGCCGCTGAGCACGCGGCCGCTCGTGGGTGCAGAGATGTTGTACGCGCGGCCCAGGCGCGTGATCGAGTCGAGGAGCACGACGACATCGCGGCCGAGCTCGACGAGGCGCTTCGCGCGCTCGATGGCCAGCTCCGCGACCGTGGTGTGGTCTTCGGCGGGACGGTCGAAGGTGGAGGCGATGACCTCACCCTTGACGGTCCGCTGCATGTCGGTGACCTCTTCGGGACGCTCGTCGACGAGCACGACCATGAGGTGGACCTCGGGGTTGTTCGTCGCGATCGCGTTGGCGATCTGCTGCAGCACGATCGTCTTGCCGGCCTTGGGCGGCGCGACGATGAGGCCGCGCTGGCCCTTTCCGATGGGCGCGACGAGGTCGATGATGCGCTGCGTGAGCTTCTCCGGCGCCGTCTCCAGGCGCAGGCGCTCCTGCGGGTAGAGCGGGGTGAGCTTACCGAACTCGACACGCTCGGCGGCGTCGTCGACCGACAGCCCGTTGATGGCGTCGACCTTGACCAGCGCGTTGTACTTCTGGCGGCTGGACTGCTCGCCCTCGCGCGGCTGCTTGATGGCGCCGACGACGGCGTCGCCCTTGCGCAGGTTGTACTTCTTGACCTGGCCGAGCGACACGTAGACGTCGCTCGCCCCCGGCAGGTAGCCGGTGGTGCGCACGAAAGCGTAGTTGTCGAGGACGTCGAGGATGCCGGCGATCGGGATGAGGACGTCGTCCTCGCCGATCTCGGTTTCGAACTCGTCGCCGTTCTGCGCCGGGCCCCGACGCTTGTTGCGCTGGCGACCGCGGCCCTGGGCCTGCTCGTCGTCGCCGTCTGCGCTCTCTTCGGCGGCCGGAGCGGCCGGAGCGTTGTTCTGGGCGTTCTGCGCACCCTGAGCGTTCTGGCCGTTCTCGCCGCGCTGACCGCGGTTGCGGCTGCGGCTGCGGCTGCGCGAGCGGCTGCGGCTGGGGGTCTCGCCCTCGGCGGCGCCTGCCGCGTCTGCCGCGGCGCTGTCCGTCGTTTCGGCACCCGACGCGTCGCCGGTGGCGGCGGTCTCGGCGGCGTCGGCGGCGGTCTCGGCGGCGTCGGCGGCAGGAGTCTCGGCCGCAGCCTCGGCCGCGGGGGTCTCGTCGGCCGCCGTCGGCGTCGAAGCGGCGGACTCTGCCGGGTCCTGCGCGGCGGCAGCGGTCTCGGTCACCGCGTCCGTGGCGGCATCCTCAGCGGGCGCGACGTCGGCGCTCTTCGCGCGGCGCGGCGCACGCTTGCGGGGAGCCTTCGCTGGCTTCTCCTCGGGAACGACCGGCGCCGCCTCCGCCGCAGCGGGCTCAGCCTCCACGGGGGCGGGCTCAGCCTCCACGGGGGCGGGCTCGACCTCGGCGGCGGCGGGAGCCTCGGCATCCGACGGCACCTCCACGTCGGGGGCCTCGGTCTGAACGGCCTCGGCGGCAGCGGCGGCGGACTCCTCGGCGGGAGCCTCGACCTCAGCGGTCTCGGTGCTCTCGGCGACCGGGGTCGCCTCGGCGGTGTTCTCCTCGACGCCGGTGGCTTGCGCGCTCTCGACGTTCTCGGTGTTCTCGGTCTGGATCTCGGAGAGGGACTCCACGAGTTCTCCTTCGTAGGCATGTGGACGGATACCGTCCGCATCGCGCCGTCCACGACAGGCGCTACCGCTCTCGTGCGCGCATGCACGTCTAGCTCAGACGCGCGATGGTGCAACGTGAGGGTTATGCGGTGGTTCGCAGAATTGCGACGGAGGCCAGATTCACGGTCACGCCGTGGCACCCTCCGTATGGTTCCTCACTGTACCACCCTTGACGTCGACGGCGAGCATGCGCGGTTCCCACGGGGTGTCCGTGACGGATGCCGCGACCTCCGCCGCCTCCAGACGCTGCCCCGGGCCGTCCGCGAGCACGAGGACGCTCGGGCCGGCGCCGGAGACGACGGCGGCGAAGCCGTGCGCGCGCAGCGCACGGACGAGCTCGTCGGTCGCCGGCATCGCCTGCGCGCGGTACGACTGGTGGAGCTTGTCCTCGGTGGCGGCCATCAGCAGCTCGGGGCTCTGCGTGAGTGCCGCGATCAGCAGCGCCGAGCGCGAGACGTTGAACACGGCATCCTCGCGGGGCACCTGCAGGGGCGCGAGGCCCCGAGCGACGGCGGTCGACATCGTGAAGTCGGGGACGAACACGAGAGGAGAAACGCCCCGATGCACGAGCAGCTTCTTGTGCTGCGGACCGTTCTCGTCCATCCACGCGATCGTCAATCCGCCGAACAGTGCGGGAGCGACATTGTCGGGGTGACCCTCGAGCTCGGTCGCCAGGCGCAGGAGCGCGTCGGGACCGATCTCGACGTCGCCGGCAAGCAGGCCCTTCGCTGCCAGCAGGCCCGCAACGACCGCGGCGCCGGACGATCCCATGCCCCGCCCGTGTGGAATCGTGTTGTGCGCCTCGAGGCGGATGCCGGGCATCTCACGGCCGACGGCCTCGAAGGCGTACGCCATCGAGCGCACGACGAGGTGTGAGGCGTCGGTCGGCACCTCGCCCGCCCCCTCCCCCGACACGACGATCTCCAGAGCGCTGTCCGCCAACGCGGTGACGGTCAACTCGTCGTACGAGCTCAGCGCGAGTCCGAGCGTGTCGAAGCCGGGACCGAGGTTGGCGCTCGTGGCGGGAACACGTACCGCGACGGAACGTCCCGCCGAAGCCATGGCCGTCATGCCAGGTCGAGGACGGAGGCGACCTCACTGGTCGTCGCATCGACGACCGTGGGCTCGACCTCGGTGCCGTCGGCCTTGCGCAGGGCCCACTGGGGATCCTTCAGGCCGTGGCCGGTGACCGTGATGACGATCGTGGCGCCCGCGGGGATGACGCCCGCCTCGGCACGGTCGAGCAGACCCGCGACGCCGATGGCCGACGCCGGCTCCACGAAGACGCCGGCCGTGCTGGCCAGCAGCTTCTGCGCCGCGAGGATGCGTGCATCGTCGATCGCGCCGAACCAGCCCTGCGTCGCATCGCGGGCTTCGAGCGCGAGCTCCCACGACGCGGGGTTGCCGATGCGGATGGCCGAGGCGATCGTCTCGGGGTTGCGGACGACCTCGCCGCGCACAAGAGGCGCCGAGCCTTCAGCCTGGAAGCCGAACATCCGCGGCACCTTGGTCGCCACGCCACGCGCCGCCTCTTCGCGGTACCCGCGCGAGTACGCCGTGTAGTTGCCGGCATTTCCGACCGGGATCAGGTGGAAGTCGGGGGCGTCGCCGAGCTGCGAGACGACCTCGTAGGCGGCCGTCTTCTGACCCTCGATGCGGTCGGGGTTGACCGAGTTGACGAGGTGGACGGGGTAGTTGTCGGCGAGCTCGCGAGCGATATCCAGGCAGTCGTCGAAGTTGCCGCGCACCTGGATCAGCCGACCGCCGTGCACGACCGCCTGACTGAGCTTGCCCATCGCGATCTTGCCCTCCGGCACCAGCACGGCCGCGGTGATGCCCGCGTGGGCCGCGTAAGCGGCGGCGGATGCCGAGGTGTTGCCGGTCGAGGCACAGATGACGGCCTTCGCACCGTGCTCGACGGCGCGCGAGAGCGCGACGGTCATGCCGCGGTCCTTGAACGAGCCGGTCGGGTTCATGCCCTCGAACTTGATGAAGACGTTCGCGCCGGTCTGCTGCGACAGCGCGGCGGCCGGAATCAGCGGCGTGCCTCCCTCGCCGAGCGTCACGACCGTGGACGCCTCGGTGACGCCGAGCCGGTCGGCGTATTCGCGCAGGACTCCCTGCCAGACGTGTGCCATCTCCATCTCCTTCTTGCGGTGCCGCGACCGCGAGTTCAGTTGCCTTCGACGCGGAGGACCGATACGACCCGGTCGACCACGCCACTGGCGGCGAGACGGTCGACGGTGTCGCTGAGATCCTGCTCGCGGGCCGTGTGGGTGCCGATGACGAGGCGCGCAATGTCCGCGATGCCCTGTTCGGCGGGGACGAGGCTCTGCTCAGCAGCCGGTTCGATGGTCTGCTCGACCGTCGCGATCGAGACCCGACCCTCGCTGAGAATGCCCGCGACGGTGGCGAGAACGCCCGGCTGGTCGGAGACCTCGAGGGTGATCTGGTAGCGCGTCGTCACGCGGCCGATCGGCACGACCGGAAGATTGGCGCGCGTGGACTCACCGACGCCCACACCGCCGGCGATGTGGCGGCGGGCGGCCGAGACGACATCGCCGAGCACCGCCGACGCGGTCTGCACGCCGCCGGCACCCGCGCCGTAGAACATGAGGTTGCCGGCGGCTTCGGCCTGCACGAACACCGCATTGTTGGCGCCGTGCACGCTCGCCAGCGGGTGCTCGCGCGGAATCAGCGCGGGATACACCCGCACCGAGATGGCTTCGCCGGTGGGCGAGTGCGCCTCGGCATCCGTGATCCGCTCGCACACCGCGAGCAGCTTGATGACGTAGCCGGCGTGGCGAGCCGCGTCGATCGTCTGGCGGTCGATGCCGGTGATGCCCTCGCGGTGCACCGCTTCGAGGGGCACGGCCGTGTGGAACGCGAGAGACGCGAGGATGGTGGCCTTCTGCGCCGCGTCGTAGCCTTCGACATCGGCCGTAGGGTCGGCTTCGGCGTAACCGAGTCGCTGCGCGTCGGCGAGGACGTCCGCGAACTCGCTGCCCTCGGCGTCCATGCGATCGAGGATGTAGTTCGTGGTGCCGTTGACGATGCCCATGATCCGCTGTACGCGGTCGCCGGCCAGCGAATCGCGCAGCGGGCGGATGATCGGGATGGCGCCGGCGGCGGCGGCCTCGTAATAGACGGAGGCGCCCACCTGGTCGGCAGCGTCGAAGATCTCGGGGCCGTGTGTGGCCAGCAGGGCTTTGTTCGCGGTGACGACATCGGCGCCCGACGACAGCGCGAGCAGAATGTCGGTGCGCGCGGGCTCGATGCCGCCCATCAGCTCGATGACGATGTCGGCGCCGACGATCAGCTGTTCCGAATCGGTGGTGAACAGCTCGCGCGGCAGATCGGCGTCGCGCGGAGCGTCGGGGTTGCGTACGGCGATCCCCACGAGCTCGAGAGCCGCGCCGGCACGGTCGGAGAGCTCGTCCGCGTGCGTGCGCAGGAGGTCCGCCACCTGGGATCCGACGGCTCCGGCTCCGAGCAGGGCCACGCGCAGTCGACGGTAGTCGGTCATTCCTTCTCCTCGGCCGGGGACGTCTCGGCGGATGCGGGGGTCGCGACCCCCAGATCGCGCGCCAGCAGGTCATCGATGCTCTCGCCTCGGACGATCACGCGGGCGGTGCCGCCCCGCACGGCGACGACCGGCGGACGGGGCACGTAGTTGTAGTTGCTCGACAGCGAGAAGCAGTAGGCGCCGGTCGCGGGCACGGCGAGGAGATCGCCGGGTGTGATGTCGCCGGGCAGGTACTCCGCGTCGACGACGATGTCGCCGGACTCGCAGTGACGGCCCACGACGCGCGACAGGACGGACGCGGCATCCGACGTGCGCGAGGCGAGGCGCGCCGAGTACTGCGCGCCGTATAGCGCCGGTCGGGCGTTGTCGCTCATGCCGCCGTCGACGCTCACGTAGAGACGGGTCACCTCGTCGCTGGCGTGGACGGGCTTGACCGTGCCGACTTCGTAGAGCGTGACGCCGGCGCGTCCGACGATCGTGCGGCCCGGCTCGAACGCGAGATTCGGCAGGGGGATGCCGCGCACGTCGCACTCGCGCGCGACGGCCTCGACGATGCCCTCGGCGAGATCGGCGATCGGCGTGGGCTCGTCGACCGATGTGTAGGCGATGCCGAAGCCGCCACCGAGGTTGAGGAGCGGGATGTCGCCGCCCGCGAGCAGCTCGGCGTGGAGGTCGACCACGCGCGCCGCGGACTCTTCGAATCCGCGGGTGCCGAAGATCTGCGAGCCGATATGGCAGTGCAGCCCGACGAACCGCAGGCCCGGAAGCTCGCGGATGCGGGCGACGACCGCGGGGGCGTCGGACAGGGCGAAGCCGAACTTCTGGTCTTCATGGGCGGTCGCCAGGAAATCGTGTGTCTCGGCGTGCACGCCACTGTTGACGCGGACGAGCACCGCCTGCGGGGCCGCATCGTCCGCGCGGCGCCGCTCGACGATCGCGGCGAGACGCTCGAGCTCGATACGTGAGTCGATCACGATCGAGCCGATGCCGATCTCGACGGCGCGCTCGAGCTCGGCGACCGACTTGTTGTTGCCGTGCAGACCCAGGCGGGACGGATCGGCACCCGCGGCGAGCGCGACAGCGAGCTCGCCGCCGGTGGCGACGTCGACGGCGAGGCCCTCCTCGGTCACCCAGCGCACGACCTCGGTCGAGAGGAACGCCTTGCCGGCGTAATAGATGCGTGCCTGCACGCCGCGGCGCGCGGCCGCCACGGTGAAGGCGTCACGCACCTCGCGCGCGCGTGAGCGGACACCGTCCTCGTCGAGGACGTACAAAGGAGTGCCGAACCGCGCGCGCAGGTCCCGAACGCCGACGCCCGCGATCTCGAGCTGGCCGTCGGCATCACGCGCGGCCGAGGACGGCCACACCAGCGGGGCGAGCGCGTTCGCGTCGGCCGGTTCGGCAAGCCACGCGGGCACGAGCGGGCGGTCGGAGGCGGCGGACACGTGCGGAACCAATCGTGTGGGGTCGGGCTGCCGTCGGTGACGTCACGCCCGGCAGTCCTAGAAGTCTAGGGCACCTGCGCATACCGGCCCGCGCATGTGACGCGTCGGTGGGAGAGGCTCCCTCAGCTGCACGTGCCCTTCTGCTGCAGCGCCGCATCGACGGTGATCCGCGGATCGATGGCGATGTCGGCGACCACCTGCGCTCCGTCCACGCGCACACCCGACAGCGTGAGCCCCACCGGCAGGTACTGCTTCACGCACACATCCCAGTCGCGCACGACCGTCCGCGCCAACGCTCCGAACTGGTCGATGAGCACGTCGGCCGACACTTCGGCTCCCGAGACACGAAGGGCCCGCGGGGTGAGCACCAGGTCACCGCCGGATGCCGACGGCGTGAGGCTCACGCCGACGGGCACCGAGAGGGAGAACGCCTTCAGCTCCGTCGACATCACGATGTCGGGAGCCTCGACGGTGACGGCATCCGCGGGAAATCCGTCGACGGTACCCAGCAGCGCCCGCACCTGATCCTGGTCGAGCCGCACCGTCGCGCTCGCGCTCTGCAGCGGGGCGTCACCGCGGATGGGCACACCCGCCGCATGCACTTCGACATCGCCGGTCAGCGCGCCCAGGCTCACGTCGGCGGCCGAGACCGTGACGTCGTCGAGACGACCGCCGATCAGCTGCGGGATCACCGCGCCGCGCACATCCACGTCGACGTGCTGGTCGGCGGGGATGTCCAGGCGGGAGGCGACCTGGTCGCGGATCGTCCGCTCGACGATGCCGCGGGCGATGTACTCCCCCGCGAACCACGCGCCCGCCGCGAGCACCGCGACGGCGATCACGGCGATCAGCCAGGGCCAGCGGCGGCCTCGCCGCCGTGGGGCGGATGCCGCGGCATCCGTCGACAGCACCCACCGCGCAGAGGGGTCGGCAAGCGGCTGCGTGGGGTGCTGGTCGTTCACGTCACATCCGCTCCGGTGCGCTCACTCCGAGCAGGTCCAAGCCGTTGCGGAGCACCTGGCCGGTGGCGTCGTTGAGCCAGAGGCGCGTGCGGTGCAGGTCGGTGACGGGCTCGTCGCCGAGCGGGGTCACGCGGCAGTTGTCGTACCACCGGTGGTACAGGCTCGCGAGCTCTTCGAGGTAGCGCGCGACGCGGTGCGGCTCGCGCACCTCGGCGGCGTAGGCCACGATGCGCGGGAACTCCTGCAGTGCCCCGAGCAGCGCCGACTCGGTCTCGTGCTCGAGCAGCTCGGGGGCGAAGGCGCTGCGATCGACACCGGAGTCGGCGCCGTTGCGGGCGACGTTGTGCGTGCGGGCGTGCGCGTACTGCACGTAGAACACGGGGTTGTCGTTCGTGCGCTTCGTGAGGATCTCGGGATCGAGCGTCAGCGGCGAGTCGGCGGGGTAGCGCGCCAGCGAGTAGCGCAGCGCGTCGGTGCCGAGCCAGTCGCGCAGGTCGTCCAGCTCGATGATGTTGCCGGCGCGCTTGGACAGGCGGGCACCGTTGACCGACACGAGCTGACCGATGAGCACCTCGATGTCCTTCTCGGGGTCGTCGCCGGCAGCACCGGCGAGCGCCTTGAGACGGTGGACGTAGCCGTGGTGGTCGGCGCCGAGCAGATAGATCTTGTGCGCGAAGCCGCGGTCGCTCTTGTTGAGGTAGTACGCGGCGTCGGCGGCGAAGTAGGTGTACTCGCCGTTGGAGCGGCGGATGACACGATCCTTGTCGTCGCCGAAGTCGGTCGTGCGCACCCAGATGGCGTCGTCCTGCTCGAACACGTGGCCCTGCGCGCGCAGACGGTCGACGGCCTCGTCGACGAGGCTGGGCTCGCCGTTCGGGCCGTGCGCGTGGAGCGTGCGCTCGCTGAAGAAGACGTCGAAGTGCACGTTGAACTTCTCCAGCGACGCCTGCAGATCGGCGAGCTGTAGGGCGTAGGCGCGGTCACGTGCCTGCACCAGCTGCTCATCGTCGGAGAGATCGAGGATGCCGGGCAGCTCGGCGAGCACGCGGCTGGCGAGATCGCCGATGTAGGAGCCCGGGTAGCCGTCCTCGGGCGTCGGCTCGCCCTTGATCGCGGCGAGGACGGAACGTCCGAAGCGGTCCATCTGCGCGCCTGCGTCGTTGATGTAGAACTCGCGCACGAGCGTCGCGCCGCTGGCCAGCAGCACGCGGGCGATCGCGTCGCCGAGCGCTGCCCACCGGGTGTGCCCGATGTGCATGGGCCCGGTGGGGTTGGCGCTGACGAACTCGAGGTTGATGCTCTGTCCGCGCTGGGTGTCGTTGGTGCCGTAGGCCGCGCCTGCCTCGACGATGGTCTTGGCGAGGGCGCCGGCCGCTCCCGCTTCGAGGCGGATGTTGATGAACCCCGGCCCGGCGACCTCGACGCTGGCGACGCCGTCGGTCGCGGCGAGCGCGTCGGCGATCTCCTGCGCGAACTCGCGCGGGTTCACCCCGACGACCTTGCCGAGCTTCAGGGCGGCGTTGGACGCCCAGTCGCCGTGGTCACGGTTGCGCGGGCGCTCCAGGGGGAAATCGGCCGCGGTCAGACCGGCGCTCGAGCCGGGACGTCGCGCCTCGGCGAGCGGGGCGATGGCGGCGAGGAGGGCGGCGGCGAGGGCATCGGGATTCATAGCCCGTCAAGTCTACGGGCGCCGACTCTCCCCCACCTGCGTGCGCACCTCGGCATCCACGCTGGGGTGCGCGCCGCCGAGCAGCCACCGGTCGCGGTCAGGCGAGCTGGATGAGTTCGGCGAAGTCGTCCAGAGCGGGGTCGGATGCCGCCGCGGCGGCATCCTGCGCCCCCATGTCGGCCGCATCGTCGGGCAGGACGCACGCGTCGACGCGCATGCGCTGCAGGCCCACATAGCCGCCGTGGTAGCTGAGGAAGGCACAGTCGGCGGCGTCGCGACCGGTCGCAATGCGCACGAGCGAGCGGCGGTTGGCGAGCCGGGTGGCGTCGATGACGTACCAGCTGCCGTCGAGGTAGGCCTCGGCGACGGCGTGGAAGTCCATCGGGCGAAGGCCGGGAGCAAAGCACGCGGCGTAGCGGGCGGGCATGTCCATGGCGCGCAGCAGCGCGATGACAACGTGGGCGTAGTCACGGCAGACGCCCTGGCCGGTCATGAGTGTGGTGACGGCCGAGTCGGTGCCCTGGCTCAGTCCCGGCGTGTACGTCGTGCTGGAGGCGACGAACTCGCTGACCGCGGTGATGAGCTCGAGCCCCTGCAGGCCGCGGAACTGGCGGCGCGCCTGCGAGAACACCTCGTCAGACTGGCAGTAGCGGCTCGGACGCAGGTAGGTGATGGCTTCGAGGTCGCTTGTGGCGCGCTGCGTGACCTGCCCGTCGATGAGGGCTTCGTAGCGCACCTCGAGGCGGCCGGCCTCGCCGAGCAGACGGTGCAGGCGGCTGCCGGACTGGTCGATGATCTCGGTGGGCGTGTAGACGCGATCGCCTTGCGTGAACGTCAGTTCCTCCCGCAGAACGGGCGCCGGTTGGGCCGCGGCGATCTGGAAGATGAGGTCGACGGAAGCCCCGAGATCGAGGTCCAGTTCGGCGGTCACGAGGCGTTGCACCGCAGTATCCTCGCACGCCGCGATGGCCTCCGCGTACACCGATGTTTCGACCCTCCAGAGGGATGCCGCAACGCACTGTCATGTCTCAGGACATCGGTGACGGATCGGCATCAAGAGATCGGTGACGCTTCG
>NZ_MKRU01000021.1:0-18659 GCF_001897985.1 Microbacterium sp. 69-7
GGCGACGACACGCGTCGTCAGCGGCAGACGCGCGAGCTCTTCGAGGGCCGCCGTCATCGTCGCCTGCCGGTCGCCCAGGTTCGCGCCGATCGCGATCACCGCGACCGTCTCGGCGGAGTCGCGGGCGGGCATGTCGTCGGAGAAGCCCTGCGCGAGGCGGCGGTTCATGTGGGCACTCCTTCACGAGCGCGACGGATCGTCACGCTCACGTCGTCGAACGGCACCGTGATGGGCGCCTGCGGTTTGTGGATCGTGACCTCGACGGCATCCACCCGGGCGTACGCGAGGGCCCGATCGGCGATGCGCTGCGCGACGGTCTCGAGGAGGTCGGCCGGGTCTCCGGAGAGCACCGCGGCGACCTGGTCGGCGAACTCGCCGTAGTGCACGGTGTCGGCCACGTCGTCGCTGCGGGCGGCGTCGGCGAGCGAGAGCTCCAGCACGACGTCAGCGATGAAGACCTGGCCCTCGCGACGCTCGTGCTCATAGACCCCGTGGTAGCCGGTGGCCCGGATGCCGGTGAGGGTGATCCGGTCGCTCATGCGCCTCCTCCGTCGTTCTCACCGCTCCACCGCGCCCACACCGCGAGCGCGTCGCGGGTGGCTGCGGCGTCGTGCACGCGCACGGCCCACGCTCCGGCCTGCGTCGCGAGCACGCTCGTGACGGCGGTCGCGAGGTCGCGTCGCCGGGTCGAGACCTCCGCGCCGTCGGCAGGCGCGAGCGCCTCCGCGAGGAAGCGCTTGCGGCTGGTGCCGACGAGTACCCGCGGCCCGATCGCGACGATGCGCTCGAGGGCGCGCAGCGCCTCCCAGTTCTGCGGGCCGCGCTTGCCGAAGCCGATTCCCGGATCGAGGATGACCCGCTCGGGCGAGATCCCCGCGGCCGCGGCGGCCTCCGCGCGTCCCTCGAGCTCGGCGACGAGGTCGCGGACGAGGTCCGCGTAGGCCGCATGGGCGTACATGTCGGCGGAGTGGCCGCGCCAGTGCTGCAGGACGACGTCGACGTCGGATGCCGCGACCACCCCGAGCATGTCGGTATCTGCCAACCCGCCCGAGACGTCGTTGACGATGCGCGCGCCGGCATCGATCGCCGCCTGCGCGGTGCTCGCGTTCATCGTGTCGATGCTGACGAGAGCGCCCTCCGCCGCGAGCGCCGCCACCACGGGCAGCACGCGCGCCTGCTCCTCGGCCGGGGTCACCCGCTCGGCGCCCGGCCGCGTCGACTCTCCGCCGACATCGAGGATGTCGGCGCCGTCGATGCGCAGCGACAGGCCGTGCGCGATCGCGGCGTCGGCCGCGAGGAAGCGCCCGCCGTCGCTGAACGAGTCGGGGGTGACGTTGACGATGCCCATGATCGCGGTCATGCGGGCGTCCCCGTCACGAGCATCATGATCTCGGCGCGTGCAGACGGCTCGGCCAGCTCGCCGCGCGCGGCGATGGTGATCGTCGCGGCATCCGGCTGACGTCCCCCACGCATCGTGACGCACTCGTGGCGTGCGGCGAGCACGACGAGCACCCCGCGCGCATCGAGGGCCGCGGCGATGGTGTCGGCGATCTGCTCTCCCAGCCGTTCCTGCACCTGCGGGCGGGCCGCGAGCACGTCGACGACCTTGGGGAGCGCCCCGAGGCCCACCACCTGCTCACCCGGCAGGTACGCGATGTGCGCACGCCCCGCGAAGGGCAGCAGGTGATGCTCGCAGACGGAGCGGAAGCGGATGTCGCGCAGCAGCACCGCACCGGAGGGCAGCGTGTCGGGCGCCGGCCCGCGCGAGACGCTGATGGTGTGGGCGAGCGGCTCGGCGGCATCCTGCCCCACCCCGGAGAAGAAGTCCGCGTAGGCGTCGGCGACCCGCTGCGGGGTCGCCTTCAGCCCCGGGCGGTCGGGGTCCTCCCCGATCGCGACGAGGATGTCGCGCACGGCGGCGGCGACGCGGTCTCGATCGACGGCCACGTCACGAGCCTAGGCGGTTGCGGGGCGCGCCTGCCCGCTCGGACGCCGCTGCGCCGCCGTCTGCGCCGCGGGCTGCTCCTCCGCGACGGATGCCGCAGCCAGCCCGGCCTCGTCCTGACGACGGGGCACGTCCACCGGCGGCAGCATCGAGACGGGGCGGTCGTCGCTGGAGAGCCACTGCGGGCGCGGCGGCAGCTTCTTGACGTCGCGGAAGATCTCGGCGAGCTCGAGGTGGTCGAGCGTCTCCTTCTCCAGGAGGGCGAGGGCGAGCTTGTCGAGGATGTCGCGGTTGGCGTTGATCACCTCGTAGGCCTCGTTGTGGGCCTGCTCGATGAGATCGCGCACCTGCTTGTCGACGCGCTCGGCGATGCGCTCCGAGAAGTCGCGGCCGTGACCCATGTCGCGGCCCATGAAGACCTCGCCGGACGACGAGCCGAGCTTGACGGGTCCGACATCGGTGGTCATGCCGTACTCGGTGACCATCTTGCGGGCAATGCCGGTGGCCTTCTCGATGTCGTTGCTCGCACCGGTGGTCGGGTCGTGGAAGACGATCTCCTCCGCGACACGGCCGCCCATGGCGTAGGTGAGCTGGTCCTGCAGCTCGTTGCGGGTGACCGAGTACTTGTCCTCCAGCGGCAGCACCATCGTGTAACCGAGGGCCTTGCCGCGCGGGAGGATGGTGACCTTCGTGACCGGGTCGGTGTTGTTCATCGCCGCCGCCGCGAGGGCGTGACCACCCTCGTGGTACGCGGTGATGAGCTTCTCCTTGTCCTTCATGATGCGCGTGCGACGCTGCGGACCGGCGATGACGCGGTCGATGGCCTCGTCGAGTGCGCGCATGTCGATGAGCTGCGCGTTGGAGCGCGCCGTGAGCAGCGCGGCCTCGTTCAGCACGTTCGCGAGGTCGGCACCGGTGAAGCCGGGCGTCTTGCGCGCGATGACGGCGAGGTCGACCGAGGGCGAGAGCGGCTTGCCGCGGCCGTGCACCTCGAGGATGCGCTGGCGACCCTTGAGGTCGGGGGCATCCACGCCGATCTGACGGTCGAAGCGGCCCGGGCGCAGCAGCGCCGGGTCGAGGATGTCGGGACGGTTCGTGGCGGCGATGACCAGCACCGAGGCCTTCGGGTCGAAGCCGTCCATCTCGACGAGCATCTGGTTGAGTGTCTGCTCGCGCTCGTCGTGACCGCCGCCCATGCCGGCACCGCGGTGGCGGCCGACGGCGTCGATCTCGTCGATGAAGATGATCGCCGGCGCGTTCTCCTTGGCCTGGTTGAACAGATCGCGCACGCGGCTCGCGCCGACGCCCACGAACATCTCGACGAAGTCGGAGCCGGAGATGGAGTAGAACGGCACGCCGGCCTCGCCGGCGACGGCGCGCGCGAGCAGGGTCTTACCGGTTCCGGGAGGGCCGTACAGCAGCACGCCCTTCGGGATGCGGGCGCCGACCGCCTGGAACTTCGCCGGGTCCTTCAGGAAGTCCTTGATCTCCTGCATCTCCTCGATGGCCTCGTCGGCACCGGCGACATCGGCGAAGGTGACCGTCGGGGTCTCCTTCGTCACGAGTTTCGCGCGCGACTTGCCGAACTGCATGACCTTGCTGTTGCCGCCCTGGGCCGCGGAGAAGAAGAACCAGAAGAGCAGACCCAGCAACAGGATGGGGATGAGCA
The DNA here is from genome assembly GCF_001897985.1 of Microbacterium sp. 69-7. Taxonomy (NCBI): domain Bacteria; kingdom Bacillati; phylum Actinomycetota; class Actinomycetes; order Micrococcales; family Microbacteriaceae; genus Microbacterium; species Microbacterium sp. 69-7. Next base: position 3,615 of record NZ_MKRU01000021.1, read on the forward strand.
GCGACAGCAGGCTCTCGAAGAAGGTGGTGCGCGGGACGACGTCGTTGTAGCCGTCCTTCGGGGTCGCGGCATCCACGGCCGAGACGACCTCGTTGGCGCGCGCGCCGACGTAGTAGAACTGCACCTGTGTGGCGCCCTGGAACGGCGCGGACAGGGTCATGTCGACGCGCTGGTCGCCGTCGGTGTTGGTCACCTGGGTGACGGTGCCGCCCTTCAGGAGCGTCAGACCCTCCTGCGTCGTGATCTGCTTCGCGCCCGTGAGCGTCGAGATCAGCGACATGCCGATCAGCAACAGGGCGCCGATGAGCAACACGTAGACGAACGGGTTGCGGCTGAGCTTCTTGAAGTCCATGATCCGCTCAGGCTACCGCGCGGCAACTATGGGGCGTCTGTGCATTCGCCACAGGCGAACCGGGAGCGGCCGCGCACCCCCCGGTCGTTGAGCGAGCGCAGCGAGTCGAACGCCCTGCGCTGCGTTCAGCTGTAGACGTGCGGCGCGAGCACCGCGACGTCGCGGAGGTTGCGGAAGCGCTCGTCGTAGTCGAGGCCGTAGCCGACGACGAAGTCGGTGGGGATGTCGAAGCCGACGTAGCGGCAGTCGATCTCGACCTTGGCCGCCTCGGGCTTGCGCAGCAGCGCGAGGATCTCGATCGAGGCGGCGCCGCGCGACGCGAAGTTCTCCAGCAGCCAGCTGAGGGTCAGGCCCGAGTCGATGATGTCCTCGACGATCAGCACGTGCTTGCCGGTGAGGTCGGTGTCGAGGTCCTTGCGGATCTGCACGACACCGCTGGACTTCGTGCCGGCGCCGTAGGACGACACGGCCATCCAGTCGATGACGACGTCGCGGCGAAGCTTCCGCGAGAAGTCGGCCATCACCATGACGGCGCCCTTCAGCACGCCGATCAGCAGCAGATCCTTGCCGGCGTAGTCGGCCTCGACGCGCGCGGCGAGCTCACCGAGCTTGTCGTGGATCTGCTCCTCGGTGACGAGGACGGTGGACAGCTGGTCAGCGATGTCGGCTGCGCGCATTCCTCGATTTTAGGCACGCGTCGCTCACCGGTTGGACGCTAGTGATCGCCGCGGACGGTTTGGGGACTCACGATGGCGAGATCGAGGGCTTCGGCCTTGCCGGGAGCCGTGGAATACCACGCGATCTCCACATACCACCCGTCCTTGCGGTAGCCGTCGATCGTTCGCTCGCCGTCGGCGCGGACGTTCTTCTCCGACCAGCCTCCGGCGGTGAGGTGGGCGGCCATGGCCGCCGCCACATCCTTCGCCGCGTTCGCGACGGGAGCGGGGGTGACCGAGCGGTCGACGTTCCACCACGCCGGCGCGTCCGCGTCCTCATGCGACGAGATGTCGGCGCCGAGCGTCATGCGGGAATTCAACGCGCCCGTCGTGCCGGCGAGGGTCGCAGGGATGGTGGCGATCAGCTCGTCACTGAGCTTCTCCGCCTGAGCACGGTAGTCGTCGAGTCGGCTGTGCTGCGGGGGGGACATGCAACCTCCCAAGGAGATGGATGCCGCGACGACCGCGGCCAGGACGAGGAGACGGCGCCTGTTCATTTGACCTCGATATAGTGCGGGCTGTAGTCCGGGCTATCGACTCCATCGATGAACACCGGGCCCGCCCCACTGTAGGTGTTGACGAGGTCGTCGGGGGCGAAGAGCTCGGCTTGGGACCCCGTGATCACGGCCACCATGTTGTCGAATGACGTCGAACCGCGGGTGAAGACCTTGCTGTGACTGTCGATCACGCCCGTACTCTCCATGTCGCCTTTGCCGTGATCGCTCGCATCCACGAACCCCGTCTCCAGCCGCGTCACGGAGGGCGCGTTCAGCGGCGACTGGCCGTGGATGGCATTCCAATCGCCGTTGTTGCCCTGGATCAGGCCGACGACGGCATCGTGTCGAGCCATCATCGAGTAGTGCGGCACGTGGGCCGTGTTCGGAAAGTCCTCGACGCCGGCGACCCCGCGCCCCATCCCCGCGGCGGAGACGTAGAGGATGCGGTCGGCGTGCATGCCCGCCTTCTCGGCGAGGCCGACGGTCGCCCCTCCGTAGCTATGCCCGAGCACCGTCATCGTCGCACCGGAGGGCACGTTCACGGAGTCGACGAACGACGCGAGGCGAGGCGCGAGCTTCTCGGAGTACGACGCCTGCGTCGCTTCGGGAATCGTCTGCGGGAACGCGCCGCCCGCCCACTGGAACACCGCCGAGTCGTAGCCGGACGCCAAGTAGAGGTCCTGCGCGCGACTTTCAGAGAAGTCCGCCATGTTGGCTCCGGTGCCCGGCACCGATACGGCGGTGTGCTTCACCCAGGCCGGGATGTCACCGGTCTGCGGATCGATCGGCCCGTAGTACGACCCGATGGCGGACGACGTAGGGTCGAACACCACGACGTTGACACCGACCTGCGACACCGGCTGGCGGTTCTCGTCCTTCCACTCCCACTTCTTCTCGAGCAGGTCCTGGTATGAGGAGACGTAGGTCTCGTGCTCCGCGATCCTCGCACGCAGCACCGAGATCAGCGCACTGGATCCGCGAGTGGGGTGCGCCGACAGCTCGTCGATCTGCTTCTGCAGATCGTCGACCTCGGATCGACGACGCGCGATCTCGTTCTGGATACTGATCCGATTTGCCGTGACACGGTCGCGCAGCGGGATGCCGTCGAGGTTTCCGATCACCAGCGGGTCGGCAGACGTCAGCTTCTCCCGCTGCGCGGGCCTCAGCGCGTTCCAGACCTCGCGGATCGTCTTCGGATCGCCGAGGCTCGCGATGGATGCCGCGGTGAGCGCACTCAGGTCGCCCGCCCATACCGACGTCGCCGCCGCCAGGCCCCCCCGCCGACACCGCGCCGCCGCGCCCGACGGCTGCCACCAAGGAGATGCCCCGGAGGCTGCGCGCGGTGCTGTCGTCCAGCGATTTCCGGTCGGCGTGCAGCCCGTTGTACTGACGAGCCGCGCTCCGGTAATCGTCGATGGCGCTCTGCCAGCGGGTCAGGTAGCCACGATCTGAGAGGTAGATGCTCGACGAGATGACCTGGTCCCACGGGATCGCCCATCCCACGACAGCCTCCGAGGCTTGGTTCATCGCTTCGTGGCGTCGCCGCTGCAACCGGTCATACAAGTCGGATGCCGTCTGCAACCGACGCGCGGCGAGCGCCTTCAAGCCGTCGAGGCTGGATGCGTAGTCGTTGAGGATGCGTGCCGCGTCGAGGCTGGCGGTCGACGCCTCGCTGAAGCGTTGCGTGAGCAGCGACGTGCGCGCGACGAGTGCGCCCGTGGTCTCGGACTTGGTGGAGCCGAGCTCGGCGGAAGCCGACGAGGTGTGCGACGAACGCTCGGTGAGGTCGGAGGAACGGTGTGTGAAGATCTGCGCGAGGCCACGGATGCCGTCGGGATCGCCCTGGGCCGGGTCGCCGTCGATCATGGGCAGGCTCATCGCACCCCTCCGCCTGATCTGCCCTGCGCGAGTGAGGTATCCGCATCGTCGAAGACCTGAGCGGCAGTCGACACGTCAGCCGAAGCCCGCGTCGCCACGTCGACGAGTGCGGCCAGCGCGCCCCTCACGATCGTCTCGACCTCACCGAGCGCCGCTTCGACCGTTGTCGAGCCGCACGCATCGGTGGCGTCGCACGCGCCCGCCACGGGAGTGCTGGCCGAGTTCAGTTGTGTCACAGCGGCACGCAGGTGTTCTTCGTCGACCCTCAGATCGCTCACCGTCGTCTCCGCTCTTTCGTATCCATCTTGTGCGATCCGCGTCCACGCGGCGATGGGGAGAACTGCCCTCGTGGCCTTCAGCCCGACACGCGTGCGTGTATGCCCCGGCGGGGTTCACGCGGATAGCGCTGTGAAGGTCACCCGCGCCCCGCGGCGGTGGGCGCGGCATCCGGGGAGGTCGATCGGGCCCTGGCCACGCCAGTCGGTGACGAGCCGGGCGACCTCAAGGGTCTGGGTGCGGGTGAGGCTCACGCCGAACTCGCTCGCGACGACGTGGCGGATGATGCGGTGACGCAGCGCGGGCGGGTTGGCGGCGAGCGCGGGCACCGACACCGCGATGCCGGCTTCGGCGTGCTCGACGATGTCTTCGATCGTCTCGTCGATCATCTCGGCGAAGGCGGCGGCATCCTCACGCAGCTGATCGCTCGTGCGGGCGAGCGCCTCGGCGACGCCGGGGCCGAGCTCGGCTTCGAGCACGGGCATGACGTCTTGGCGCACGCGAACACGCAGGAACCGGCGGTCGAGATTGTGCGGGTCCTCCCACGGCGGCAGGCCCGCCGCGGTGCAAGCGGCGCGGGTGGTTGCACGGCGCACGTCGAGCAGGGGACGCAGGATGCGGATGCCGTCTTCGACCCGGTCGGGCGACATGCCCCCGAGGCTCGCGGCCCCGGATCCGCGAGCGAGACCCACAAGCACGGTCTCGGCCTGGTCGTCGAGGGTGTGGGCGAGCAGGATCGCTTCGGCCCCGGCATCCTTCGCGGCGGCGAGCAGGGCGGCGCGGCGGGCATCGCGGGCGGCGGCCTCGGGCCCACCCTCCGCACCGACCTCGACGCGGATGACGCGGGCGGGCAGGCCCCGCTCCTCCGCGACGGCGGCCGCGCGGGCGGCGACGCGGTCGGATCCCGCCTGCAGACCGTGGTCGATGATCGCCGCGGATGCCGTGACCCCGGCTTTCGGCGCCTCGAACGCGACCGCGTCGGCGAGCGCGAGCGAGTCGGCGCCGCCGGACAGCCCCACCAGCACGGGACCGGAGACCGTCGCGAGGACGGCGCGCACCGCCCGACGGATCTCGGCGACGGCGGGGTCGAGGCTGGGGCGGTGGTCCACGGCATCCACGCTAGCGACTGCGAGCCTGCCGACTAGGCTGGATGCCGGCATCCACCAGACCCTCCGAAGGAGAACCAGCATGGGCGCATACGACGCCGTCATCGAGATTCCGCGCGGCAGCCGCGTGAAGTACGAGGTCGACCACGGCACCGGCCGGGTGTTCCTGGACCGCGTGCTGTTCACGCCGATGGGCTACCCCGCGAACTACGGCTTCTTCGAGGACACCCTCGGCGAGGACGGCGACCCGCTCGACGTGCTGCTGCTGCTCGATCGCGACCTGTACCCGGGTGTCATGGCCAAGGTGCGCCCGGTCGCCGTGCTGAAGATGCTCGACGAGGCCGGCGGCGACGACAAGGTCGTGGCGGTGCTCGCGAAGGACCCGCGCTGGGCGCACATCCAGGACGTCGACGACCTCGACGAGTGGACCAAGGGCGAGATCGGCCACTTCTTCGAGCACTACAAGGACCTCGAGCCCGGCAAGTGGGTCAAGGTCGACCAGTGGGCCGGCGCCGAAGAGGCCGAGCGCCTGGTCGCCGAGGCGTTCCAGCGCTTCCAGGACGAGGGTGCGCAGACCGCCACCCAGGGTGAGGGCCACGCCCCCAAGACCATCTGAGACCCGGTCTCACACGCGAAGAGCGGATGCCGGTCGGCATCCGCTCTTCTGCGTTGCAGCACTCGTCAGTAGACGTTGATGCCGTGGTCGTAGAGCACGGGTGCCGGGTCGATGCGCACGCCCTGCCAGTAGACCTCGAAGTGCAGGTGGCAGCCGGTCGAGACCCCGGTGTTGCCGACGTACGCGATGACGTCGCCCGCGTTGACCCACTGGCCGTAGCTGACGTTGTAGCCGCCGTCGACGATGTGGGCGTAGCCGGTGATGACGCCGCCGCCGTGGTCGACCTTGACGTAGTTGCCCCAGCCGTCGCCCCAGCCGGCGTAGACGACCCGGCCCGACGCGGCGGCGTAGATCGGCGACCAGCAGGCGGTGGCGAAATCGATGCCGCGGTGCCCGGTGACGCAGCCTCCGGGGCCGCAGATGGTGCCGCGGTTGCCGAACCACGAGCTGATGTAGCCGGATGCCGGGCGCACCCACCCATCCGTGCCGGCGGAACCGCCGCCACCGCCGCCGCCTCCGCCACCACCACCGCCTCCTCCGCCGCCGTTCCCGGCGTTGGCGGCCGCTTCGGCTTCGGCCTGCTTGCGGCGTTCTTCGGCGAGGGCGGCCTGGCGCGCCTCCTCGGCCTTGCGGGCGGCTTCGACGCCGGCCTGGTAGTCGGCGACCGTCTTCGCGGTCTGGTCCTGGAGGGCCGCGAGCTGGGCCTGGAGGGTGCCGAGGTTCTTGTCCTGCTCGGCGAGCGCAGCCTGGGCGGCGGTCGCGGCATCCTGCGCGGCCTGCATCTTCTGCTGCGCCTCCTGCTGGAGGCGGTCGCGCTCGTCGCGGGCGACCCTGGCCTTGTCGCTGAGGCTCTGCGCATTGTTGCGAGCGCTGACCGCGTCGGCGTAGACGCCGCGGTTGGCCGCGACGAGGCGGTCCATCGTGCCGAGCTTGGCGAGCAGGTCGTCGGCGCTGGCCGCGGAGCCGGAGAAGAAGAGCTCCATCGACGGATCGCCGCCGCCGGCGCGGTACTGCTGGGCGGCGAGGCGTCCGAGCTTCTTGGCCGTCTCGGTCGCGCGGGCGGACTCCGCATCGGCTTGACTCTGCAGCGCGGTTGCCTCGTCGGCGGCCTGCTCGAACGCTTCCTGAGCGGCGAGGTACTCGCTCGCGAGCCGCTGCGCTTCGGCCTGCTTCGCCTCGACGTCGGCCTGGAGCGCGGCGATCAGACCCTGGATGCGGGTGACTTCGGCGGCCTTGGCGGCTTCGTTGTTCTTGGCGTTCTGCACGTCGTCCCACGAGGGGTAGTCGGCCGCGAACGCGGAGGGGCTGAACCGCAGTCCGAAGGCACTGACGGCACCGAGGCTGAGGACGCCGAGGCCCGCGAGGCCGAGGGCGGAGCGCCGGCTCATCGGGCCGCGCAGGCCCGCCATTTCTGTGGCGGTCGGCGCGCAGCCGCAGTCTTCCGTCGAAGCGGACTTGTCGGTCTTCACCTCGAACCTCCGTCTTTCACGCGCGTCGACCCCCGCCATCCCGCGATGGCAACACACGTCACACTAACAACATTCGTCACATTCGCCCAGGGGTTTCTCGTGATGAAACCGCTGGGAGACCGGGGTCATTCGGAGGCTCGCACGCGCCGCACCCGCGGCCATCCTCCCCCGCGGAGAGCGCGCGGCACGGCATCCCACGCCCTCGATTTCCGATTTGCTGGATGATCTCTTATGCTTGAGCGTCGGTAAGAATGAGCCTCCGGGTTCGCTCGGCCCCATCGTTTAGCGGCCTAGGACGCCGCCCTTTCACGGCGGTAGCACGGGTTCGAATCCCGTTGGGGTCACTCTCCGACACACAACTGAATACGTATGGCCCTGTAGCGCAGTTGGTTAGCGTGCCGCCCTGTCACGGCGGAGGTCGCGGGTTCAAGTCCCGTCAGGGTCGCTCCGAGCGACGGGCCCTTTTCTTTCGAGATCGAGGGCCCTTCGTGTAGGACGCGGCAGATTCTTCAAGCGGATGCCGCGCGGCTCTGTAGCTCAGTTGGTAGAGCGCACGACTGAAAATCGTGAGGTCACGGGATCGACGCCCGTCGGAGCCACTGGGACCCTCGTGAGGCTTCTACTCACGGGGGTTTCTTTTTTCCCAGATCAACGACCGTTCCCGTTCTTTCCAGGCAATCGGATTCGGGCGGAGAGCTGCTTCAGCCGTCAACGAAGCGGCGCCGTCTGTCGAGTCATGGGCCGGTCGTGGGCCGGTGGAGGGTGCGATTAGGCGCTGAGTACATTCGTCGATGTATAGTCATCGCATGCTGACCATTGCCGATCGACTCGACGTGATGAACCGACTGGGCCGCGCCATGGCGGACCCGACGCGCTCTCGCATCCTCCTCAGCCTCTTGTCTGGCCCGAGCTACCCGGCCGTGCTGTCGCGGGAGTTGGGGTTGTCGCGCTCGAACGTGTCCAACCATCTGACGTGTCTGCGGGGGTGCGGGATCGTGGTGGCCGAGCCCGAGGGGCGGCAGACCCGCTACGAGGTCGCAGATCCGCACCTTGCCCGCGCGCTCACGGCGCTGGTTGACGTGACGCTCGCGGTCGACGAGAGCGTGCCGTGCATGGACCCAAACTGCGGCGTTGAGGGCTGCGTCGTCGGGGAGGTTCGGGCATGAGCGCGGTTACGGGTTCGCAGGTCGAGCACGTCGAACTTGATGATGATGACGATGACAGGCCGTGGTACCGGAGTCCGAGCGTCCTAGTCCCGGTCGCGTCTGGTGTCGCGTTCGTCGCCGGTGTGGTGTGCGAGTGGACTGGTGCGGAGACCGCGGGTCTGGTGCTGTTCTGGATCGGTCTGCTGCTAGGCGCGTACACATTCGTGCCGGGCGCGCTGCGCAAGCTGTTCACCAAAGGCAAGCTCGGCATCGGGCTGCTCATGACGATCAGCGCGACCGGCGCGGTGATCCTCGGCTATGTCGAAGAGGCGGCCGCGCTAGCGTTCCTGTACTCCATTGCGGAAGCGTTGGAAGACAAGGCAATGGACCGCGCCCGCGCAGGGTTGCGGGCGCTGCTGAAGCTCGTACCCGACACCGCGCTTGTCAAGCGCGGTGATGCCACGGCCGAGGTTGAGGCGAAGGAGCTGCGTGTCGGTGACGTGCTCGTGGTTCGGCCGGGAGAACGGATCGCCACGGACGGCATCGTGCGCGTCGGGCGGAGCAGCCTCGACACGTCCGCGATCACAGGTGAGTCCATCCCGGTCGAGGTCGAGCCCGGCACCGACGTGTCGGCCGGGTCGATCAACACCACCGGCGTTCTCGAAGTCGAGGCCACCGCCGCCGGCACCGACAACTCGCTCACCACGATTGTCGAGTTGGTAGAGCAGGCCCAGGCTGAGAAGGGCGACCGCGCCCGTCTGGCCGACCGGATCGCCCGCCCCCTCGTGCCCGGTGTGATGATCCTCGCCGTGCTGGTCGGGGTGCTCGGGTCGCTGCTGAGCGGCGACCCTGAGCTGTGGATCACCCGCGCTTTGGTCGTGCTGGTGGCAGCCTCGCCCTGCGCTCTGGCGATCGCTGTCCCGGTGACTGTCGTCTCCGCGATCGGCGCGGCCTCCAAGTTCGGTGTGGTCGTAAAGTCCGGAGCCGCGTTCGAGCGATTCGGCGGCATCCGCCACTTCGCCGTCGACAAGACCGGCACCCTGACCCGCAACGAGCCCACCGTCACGCGCGTCGTCACCGCCTTGGGGGCGACCGAGGATGAGGTGTTGGCGTGGGCGGCGAGCCTCGAAGGCCATAGCACGCATCCCCTGGCCGCTGCGATCACCAACGCCGTCTCCGACGCGCCAACCGCGCAGGACGTCACCGAAACCGCCGGACACGGCATCGCCGGCACGCTGGACGGTGCCCGTCTCGCGGTCGGCAGCCCACGCTGGCTGGACGCTGGCGTGCTGGCCGAGGAAGTGGCAGCGATGGAATCCGAGGGGATGACCGTCGTCATCGTCCACCGCGACGACAAGCCCGTCGGCGCGATCGGGGTGCGGGACGAACTGCGCCCCGAAGTGCCTGAAGTCATCGCCACACTGAATCGTCGTGGAGTCGGAGTGACGATGCTCACCGGCGATAACACCCGAACCGCGGCAGCGCTGGCCGCACAGGCCGGGATCACCGACGTGCGCGCCGAACTGCGCCCCGAGGACAAGGCTGCCGCTGTCACGGAACTGTCGAAGTCGCAGCCCACCGCCATGATCGGAGACGGCATCAACGACGCCCCCGCTCTCGCAGCCGCCGACCTAGGAATCGCGATGGGAGCCAAGGGCGCCGATGCCGCGATCGAATCCGCCGACGTCGCATTCACCGGACACGACCTGCGCCTCATCCCGCAGGCACTCGCTCACGCCCGCCGCGGCCGCAGCATCATCAACCAGAACGTCGTGCTCTCCATCGCGATCATCGCTGTCCTGCTGCCGCTGGCGATCACCGGCATCCTCGGCCTCGCCGCCGTCGTGCTCGTCCACGAAGTCGCCGAAGTCATCGTCATCCTCAACGGCCTCCGCGCAGCACGGCGCACAAAAGCATGACCGGGCACGTCGACGGCCCCTCCTCGGAAACGACGGATGCCCCGTTGAGTTCCGCCGGCCCTCTCAGCCCGCATGTGCGACCCCGGCTGCTCCTGCTCGCGTGCGCCGTCGCCGCAGGTGCCGTGCTGATCGACCAAGGCACCAAAGCACTCGCCCTCGCAGAGCTCAGCGAGCAAGACCGCATCCCGCTCCTCGGAGACTGGCTCGGCCTACAACTCGCCTTCAACCCCGGCACCGTCATGTCCTTGGGATCCGGCTCCACCTGGCTACTCACCCTCATCGCGGCTGCGGCAACCGTGGCCCTGCTCATCGCTGCCACACGCGCCCGCACCGCAGGATGGGCGGTCGTGATCGGGCTGCTGTGGGGAGGCGCAGTCGGCAACCTCCTAGACCGGCTCTTCGCCCCGCCAGGGTTCGGCCGCGGCCACGTCACCGACTTCCTCGCCTACGGAAACCTGTTCATCGGCAACCTCGCCGACGTCATCCTCGGAATCGGCGTCGCCCTCGGGCTACTCCTCTACCTTCGTCAGGCGAGGTCACGACAATGATCTGGTCGTCCATCTTCCAGGCAATCGGCCTCTTCCTCGTCACGAACATCGACGACATCATCGTGCTCTCGCTGTTCTTCGCGCATGGCGCGGGCGAAAAGGGGACGACGCTTCGGATCATCGTCGGTCAGTATCTAGGTTTCGCAGGTATTCTCGGCGCCGCTGTACTCGTCTCTCTAGGCGCCGGAGCATTTCTCCCTCCGGAGGCGATCCCCTACTTCGGGCTCATCCCGTTGGGGCTTGGCTTGTGGGCGGCCTGGCAAGCCTGGCACCGCCGGCGCGAAGGCGACGACGACGACGAAAGCAAGATCGAAGGCAAGAAAGTCGCTGTCTGGGCGGTGGCCGGTGTGACTTTCGCAAACGGTGGGGACAACATCGGCGTTTACGTCCCTGTCTTCCTCAGCGTAGGACCGGCCGCCGTGGTCGCCTACTGCCTCGTCTTCCTCGCGCTCGTCGTGGTCCTCGTGATAGTGGCCAAGTTCATCGCCACGCGACGCCCCATCGCCGAAGTGCTGGAACGCTGGGAACACATACTGTTCCCAGTAGTCCTCATCGCGCTGGGCATCTTCATCTTGATCAGTGGAGGTGCGTTTGGGCTCTAGATACGGCGCCTAGTTGCATGCAATTTGGCTCCCCGAAATGCCGCTTCGATTTTGGTCGACACGGCATCCCGCAGTGGGCGAACCGCCTCGGCATCCCACGACTCCGGGTTCGGAAACGACCACTCCAAGACCTCGCCGCGCGGGGTCGCCGGCAGTGTCAGGCCGGGCTTCATCAGCACCACGACGTCGGCGGCCTCCAAGTCGCTGGGGGTGACTTCGCGCGGCACGCGATCGGTGATGTCCATGCCCAGCTCCGCGACCGTCGCGGCGACGGCGGGGTTCACCTCGTCGGCGGGCGAGAGGCCGGCGGAGTCCGCGGCGAACCGGTCGCCCGCGAGGTGTTCGAGCAGGGCTGCGCCGAGCTGGGAGCGACCAGCGTTGTGCTGGCAGATGAACAGTACGGTGGGAGTAGGGGTGCTCATGGGGGTCTTTCTGTCGGGTTAGCTGGCGGCGAGTCGGGGGGCGAGTTCGGTGATACGTCGTTCCAGCTCGTCGTAGGCGGCGTCGAAGGCTTCCTCGGAGCCGACTCGCACCGGGTCGGGAATCGACCAGTGCAGGTTCCCTGTCACCCCGAGTTCTTCGTGCGCGTTGTCGCAGACCGTGATGACGAAGTCTTCATCGGTGAGCACGTCATTCAGCGTCCGGGGCGCCTCGGCCGCAAGGGGGAGCGCGTGGCGTTCGGCGGCGGCGACCGCGCCAGGAGCAACACGCTCGGCGGGGTGAGTCCCGCCCGAAGCCGCCGGGATGCTGCTGCGCGTCGCCCACAATGCGGCGGCCAGCTTCGATCTCGCCGAGTTGGCCGTGCACACGAACACGCCCCGGGCTGCCCGCTCTGTGCGTCCCGGTGTGAGGCCCGCCAGTGCGCTGTCCGTCAGGTGCACGTAGCTGCGGCGCTTGTCGGCCTCCGACCGGGAGCGGGCGACCATGCCCACCGATTCGAGGACGTTCAGGTGATGCGTCACCAGGTTCGACGGCAACCCCAACGCCACACGGATCTCCGACGGGGACAGATCGCCCAGCGTGATCAGATCGACGATCCGCAAGCGCGACGGGTCACCGAGCGCTGCGTGCCGTGCCGCACGCGCCTCCACCGGGTCTATTCGCTCAACGTTCATTGTTTCAATCTTGACTGAACTACCTACCGCGGGTCAAGATGAAGCCGACATGAAACCTCCGATCGCATCCCCGCCTCTCAGCCGACCCCACCTTGCCCGCCGGGCCGCCGCCGAGTTCGTCGGCACGGGACTCCTCGTCACCGTCGTGGTCGGGTCCGGGATCGCGGCACAGCGACTCTCGCCAGGCAACGTCGGATTGCAGCTCCTCGAGAACAGCCTGACCACCGCCCTCGGGCTGGCTGTGCTGATCCTCATGCTTGGCCCCGTGTCCGGGGCGCACTTCAACCCCGTCGTGTCGATCGCGGACTGGCTGCTCAGCCGCCGCGCCGGCACCGGGCTCCCGCTGCGCGACCTCAGTCCCTACCTGGTCGCGCAAACCCTCGGCGGCATCGCCGGGACACTCCTGACCGGCGTCATGTTTGACATCGCACCCGCGTTCTCCGAGAACCAGCGCGCGACCAGCGGGCACCTGGTCGGCGAAGTCGTGGCCACCGCGGGGCTCGTGCTGCTGATCTTCGCGCTTGCCCGCACCGGAAACGGACGGGTCACCGCAGCCGCAGTCGGCGCATACATCGGGGCCGCGTACTGGTTCACCAGCTCCACATCGTTCGCCAACCCCGCCGTCACCATCGCCCGCATGTTCACCGACACCTTTGCCGGCATCGCCCCCACCGCCGTCCTACCGTTCATCCTCGCCCAGCTCATCGGCGCCGCCCTCGGCCTCGCACTGCTGCTGATCTTCTACCCGACCGCTGCCCGCACCGCGGGAGACGTCGTGGTCCCCGTGCAACCCGAACACCAGCCCTGAAAGGCACCCCTATGCACCTCGTAGCCATCGGCGGAAGCGACGCCGGAATCTCCACCGCCCTCCGCGCCCGCGAACTCGACCCGTCCGTCGACGTCACCGTCGTCGTGGCCGACTCCTACCCGAACTTCTCTATCTGCGGCATCCCGTACTACTTCTCCCGTGAAGTGCAGCCCTGGCAATCACTCGCCCACCGCACGCACGCCGACCTCGAAGCCACAGGCATGAACCTGCGCCTGGACACCCTCGCCACGCGCATCGACGTCGGCGGTCGCACGCTTACCGTCCGCGACGCTGCCGGCACCGAATCGACCATCCCGTACGACGCGCTCATGGTCGGCACCGGAGCCTCCCCGTCCACCGCAGGCATCACCGGACTCGATGGACTCGGCCCTGACGACGGTGTGCACCTCCTGCACTCGATGGGCGACACCTTCGCTCTGGAGCGATACCTCGACGAGCACCAGCCCGAAACCGCGATCATCGTCGGCGCCGGCTACGTCGGCCTCGAAATGGCCGAAGCCCTCACCGTCCGCGGCCTCCACGTCACACAACTCCAACGCGGACCCGAAGTCCTCTCCACCCTCGACCCCGAACTCGGCTCCCTCGTCCACGACGAACTCACCCGCCACGGCGTCAACGTCCTCACCGGCACCCGCATCGAAACCGTCACCCGCGAGAGCGGCCGGCTCACCGTCACCGGCACCCGCGACGGCGACACCTTCTCCCAAAGCGCCGACCTCGTGCTCGTCGTCGTCGGCGTCCGCCCCAACACCAACCTCCTCACCGACGCCGGCGCGACCACCGGAGCCGGAGGCGCAGTCATCGTCGACGAGCAGATGCGCACCGGCCTACCGAACGTATGGGCAGCCGGCGACGGCGTAGTCACCCACCACCGCCTCCTCGGCATCACCTACCTGCCCCTCGGCACCACCTCCCACAAACAGGGCCGCGTCGCCGGCGAAAACGCGATCGGCGGCAACGCCCACTTCGCCGGAAGCCTCGGCACCCAGGTCGTGAAGGTGTTCGACGTGGTGGCCGCCCGCACCGGCCTCCGCGACCACGAAGCCATCGCCGCCGACTACAGCCCGCACAGCCACACCGCGATCGCAGACGACCACAAGCGCTACTACCCCGGAGCCACACCCATCAGCATCCGCATCACCGGCGACACCCGCAACGGACGACTCCTCGGCGCACAGCTCGTCGGCACCCGAGGCGCAGAAATCTCCAAGCGCGTCGACACCTACGCCACCGCCCTGCACCACCGCATGACCGTGCCCGAGATGAGCGACCTCGACCTCTCCTACACACCCCCGCTCGGCTCCCCCTGGGACGCCGTCCAGATGGCCACCCAAGCCTGGGAGCGCGAGACCCGGTCACTCGTGCAGGCTTAACAGCCCGCTGGGAAGGTCGTTTTACCGCTCAACTCGCCGAATTCAGCGATCTTGGTCGCGGCTGTTCGAGGTGTGCCCCGCGAGTCGTGAGATCAGCTCGTAAGCCGTGTCGTCGATCAGACCAACCAGGTACGCGTACTCGACGGCTTCGAAACTGTCGGGTCGAGTTTCCCAATCGTCGGCCAGGCCGCGCGTACGGTGCTTCGGTTGGAAGCTCCACGACTCGAGGATGATCACGAGCTGATCTCGCGAGACTTCACCTCTCTCAGCGCTACGAACTACGTCCATTGCCGTCCTGCCGGAGGTGTTCCCTGCATCGGTCATGACTCTCCCCTGAACACAGAAACTTCCCACCCCGGCAGATCCCTGTCCGAAGCGAGCGATTCACTGACAACGATCAGAGGTGGCGGCACGAGCCAGTCCCGCCACCGTTCGGTCTCACCCTTGTCACCAGTCGCGAACCTGTCGGGCCGCTCCCACGCCTCCCACACCAGCTCGAGCACGTGATGCTCTACGACGAGCGCAGCCTGGAGTCCCGCGGGGTGGTGGTCTTTCGGGCCCGCGGCGTCGTGACCGCGACGGGGTGAGCCATCGTGCGATGGTC